>JAITQT010000393.1 GCA_031288745.1 Deltaproteobacteria bacterium | reverse complement strand
ATGATGATGACGACGACGACTATGATGATGATGATGATGACTCTCAATTTAAACTAACTAACATATCGTTTGACCCCACCCTTGCTATTCCTGGGCTTTCTGAGAAAGACTCCTTTGAGGAAGAAGAAGATTCTGACTACGAGGATGAGGATGAGGACGATGAGTATGAGTATGATGATGATGAGTATGATGATGATGATGATGAGGAGGATTTTAGATCATTTTTAATAGGGGGAGACGAAGACGAAGAAGATGATGATGATGATTATGATGATGATGATGACGGATACCACGAATACGACTACGACAAAGAGAGATATGACGACGACGACGATGATGACGAAGACGAAGAAGCTAAACCTGAGGTTGGGAAAAAGTCCGCTAAAACTGAAGCTAAACCCCAAGCCAAGCCTAAAACCCAGAGCCAAGGTGTTAAAAAGTCCGCTAAAAAGGAGGATAAGCCCCAAACAGAGGCTAAGACTCAAAGCCCTAGTCGAACTAGCGGGAATCGGCCTGGTAAGAAGAAGAGTTAAGTTCAATATTAGCTTAAGGTAGGACCAGTTATGGCCTCAATGTTAGGTCTTTATTAGGCTAATACGCGTTTTTAGCCTTTCTAGCTGGCCCCCAAAGCCCCTCTTAACTATTGAGACAAACTGCCCCTCCCTAAATTGAGGGGCTTGTAAAAGAGCTTGGTTGACCAGGGTAAAAGAGTTAAGTCTGCTAAGTTGTTATTATGTTAAAGACCAACGGCTAGATGCCTCCAGCGGTTCCGTCCTCTTGAAACTTGAGGTAATAGACAAGGGCAAGGTAAGTACGAAACTGTTCGGGAGCGTAAAGCCGGGTAACAACTTTTTCGAGAATAACGATAAAACAGCCCCATAAAGGCGTTTTTTCTAGGATTTAGTTTTTCCAATTAGCAGCAGTCACCTTATAGAGACGACGGCTACGAGTTGCCTTTTCGCGTCTTTTCAGATTAAAGATAAAGAACGCCATTCCTCCCTGACTAAACCCAGGGGGCTCCTGGCAGGAAAGAAGATGAGCCGCCAGAGACTATCTAGAATTAACAGCCTGATTACGGCCGCTGTCTCGGAACTCTTACTAACTAAGAGTAACGACCCTCGCCTTAGTCAGGTTACGATCACGAAAGTCTCGGTCTCAAACGATATGAGAAAGGCTCGTATTTTTTATAGCTGTTCAAACCAAGAGACTCAGCGACAAAAGATAGCTCATGCCTTAGATAAGGCTAAAGGCTATGTTAGGACCTATTTAGGAGAGACTTTAAGCTTAAAATTTGTGCCCGAGCTTATCTTCGAGTACGACCGTAACCTTGATTACGTCGAGCGCGTCTATAAAATATTGGATTCAGTGAAAAAAGATAGCGAGGAGACGACTGAGGTTAGCCCCATCGTCGACGAAGACGAAGAAGGTGAAGCTGAAGACAGAGAACAAGCGAGGCCTGCACCAAAAGAGGCTTAATTCTCTATCTATTGGCGTTGGGCGATTTTAGGTGATAATTACCGGCTTGATTGGCAAGGCACCTAGGGGTGCCGGAAAGGTAATTTTACGATAAATAGAGTAACGGCGAGTTCAAAGCCTCAAAAAAACCGCACTAGAGCTACCGAAGGCTAACCCGAGGCGCTATTGGCGAGGAAGAAGATGAATCAAAGCGATGCTCTGAATCAAACCTTGGCTAATCAATCCCAAGAACTAGTAGTTGATCCTACCGAAAGCTTTATTAAGGCTCTACTCTCTGGCAAGAAGTATTTGATTATCGGTCATCAAAACCCAGATGGCGATTCGCTGGGCTCCAGCGTGGCTCTAATTCTAGCCTTAAGAGAGCTGGGTAAGGAGGCTATGCTGGGCGTCTCCGGGCAGATCTCTTCTAACCTCCTTTTTTTGCTAAACGACTTTCCCGGCGTCCTTTCCTTACCCCAAGCTCCCTCCGACTTTTCCGACTACGATGCGGTGGTCTTAGTTGATTGCCAAGACCCTGGTAGGATTTGGGCTGAAGCTCCAAGTGTAAAGGCTTTAAATTCCATTGAGTATTTAGTTGTTGATCACCATCAAAACCGCTCCGAACTCTACTCTTATAAGGCCGCCTACGTCAATCATAAGGCCGCGGCAACGGCTGAGCTAGTCTTTAGGGTGATTAAAGATTTAGGAGTCCAATTTTCCCCAAAGATAGTTGAAGCCTTATTAGCCGCCTTAATTAGCGATACTGGTTCTTTTAGCCAGGCTAACGCCACTGCTGAAAGTTTAAGACAGGCCTCCGAGTTGGTGGCCCTAGGCGGCGATATCGAACAAATCAATAGGGCTATCAAGCACAACTGGTCGGTTGGAAAATTTAGACTCTTTGCTTGCTCTTTAGCTAGTTTAACCATCCATTGCGGCGGCCGTGTGGCTGCCTTATTGGTGACTAAGAAGATGCTTAAAGTCTCTGGAGGTAAGATTTCCGATACCGAGGGCTTAGTGGAATATCCCCTTTTGATAGCCGGGGTAGAGATTTCAGCCCTATTTAAGGATAACTGCCTTGGCCAAATTAGGGTGAGTTTAAGGAGCAGGGAAGGCATCGACGTTAGGACTTTGGCTAGCTCCATGGGCGGAGGCGGACACCTGCAAGCCGCCGCCTACTTAGATGATAATCCTTCGCCTAAGAAAGCGAGGAGCCGGTTTTTAGTTCGGGTGGATAGATATTTTAAGTTTTTAAGCCAGGCCGAGAAGGTAAATGAAATCTCTTTTGGAAGCCAAGATTGATACTCCCCTCGATAAATTTTAAAAACGAAGTGAGTAAAGAGCCTTTATCAGCCGTAGATAAGGAACCGGAGCTTTGCGGATTACTTCTTGTTGATAAACAAGCCTCAATCACGTCTCACGACTTGGTCGCGAGGGTGCGTAAAATAGCCTCTCAAAAGAAGGTTGGTCACATAGGGACCCTTGACCCTATGGCCACGGGGTTGATGGGCCTTTTGTTAGGCTGGGCCACAAAATTGGAGCCTTGGCTAATTAAGCACGATAAAGTTTACCTAGCCAAGGCTCAATTAGGTTTAATTACCGATACTTTGGACATAACGGGTCAGATTTTAGAGCAAAGGCCTGGCCCTTGGCCTGGCTATCGGGAGATGGAACAAGCCTTAAAGGCAATGGAAGGTGCTAGCGAGCAAAGGCCGCCGGCTTTTTCGGCTATAAAGGTTAACGGGCGGGCCGCCTATAAGGCCGCTCGGTCGGGACAAGAGGTTATCTTAGCCCTAAGGAAGGTTGAGGCCTATAAACTAACTTTAATCGATTGGCGTCCGCCTTTGGTTACTTTAGAGGCCCGTGTCTCTAGTGGTTATTACGTTCGCTCTCTAGCCCGCGACCTAGGTCAATTTTTGGGCTTAGGGGGCGGGGCCTTAACTTCTTTGAGGCGTTTGGCTTTGGGCCCCTTCGATTTAAGCCAGTCTTTTAGGTTAGAGGGTAACAGAGCCCAATTAGCCCAAAGGTTAATCGAGCCGCGCTTGGCTGCGGCTCATTTAAAAGAAATTTATTTAGACCCGCCCCTAGCTCGGCGTTTAGGTCAGGGGCAAACCATTTTGGCCCCCGAGGGCTTAGAGAACGGAACATATAAAATCATCGGCAAGGGGGAAACTTTATTGGCCATTGCCGAGATAAGCTCGCCTCCCCTAGAGGCTGGGCGGCCCCGGCGGCCTTTCTTGCGGCCGCTGAGGGTATTTGGGCTTGATTGAGAATCAGCCTTTTAATTTAATTTAATTTGGCAGGGAGATTACATGTCTATTACTTCCGAAAAGACAGCCGAGCTTATCGGCAATTATCGCAAACACGAAACCGACACCGGTAGCACCGAGGTTCAGGTGGCCTTGTTAACTGAGAGAATCGTTAACTTAACGGGGCACTTTAAGAGTCATCATAAAGATCATACTTCCAGACGTGGTCTACTTAAGTTAGTGGGCCAAAGGCGTCGTCTTTTAAATTATCTTAAGAGTAAAGATATTAACCGCTATAGAGATTTAATCAGCAGATTAGGTTTGCGCAAATAGCTTAAGGGTGATCGAAGCGCAAAAACCTCTTAAAAGCACAATAGTCTAAAAAATTAACTAGTGATAAGACTATGTTACAAATTGAAAGACTGATAAAGGGGACTTTTTGCGCTTCGATCAAGGGTGGGCCCTTGTTCGCGGATAGGTTTTTTTAATCACTCGAAAATTTAATATCGGGTTTAGGCGTTTGGTAGAGTTCGGTTAGGTCAATTAAGCCTACTTCTCCGCCTTGCGGCACCCCGGCTACCCCCACGGGATAATCAGGTTGGGGAGAGGAAAGCAAGAGGAAAAAAGTAATATGAAAGTTGAAACTAAGTTCGGCGAGTCGATTGTGACTATTGAAAGCGGTAAGTTGGCCAAGCAAGCCAACGGGTCGGCTGTGGTGATTATGGGGGAAACGATTGTCTTCGCCGCCGCCGAAGCCTCCCATGAAAAACGCGAGGGCATTGATTTTTTGCCCTTGACTGTAGACTATCAGGAGCGCTATTACGGCGTGGGCCGGATCCCAGGAAATTTCTTTCGCCGCGAACAGGGCCGGCCTTCGGAAAAAGAAACCTTGACTGCCCGCTTCATCGATCGGCCTTGTCGGCCTTTGATTTCTAAAGATTGGACTTACGAAACCCAGGTTATCGCCCAGGCTTGGTCGGTAGACAATAATTACGATCCCGATTTATTGGCCATGTTGGCCGCTTCCACCGCCTTAACCCTTTCGGAAATCCCATTCGAAGGCCCCATCGCTGGTTCTCGGGTCTGCCGCGTGGACGGAAAACTGGTCGTCGGCCCTACGCAGAGCCAGATAAATCAGGCCGATATGACTTTGATAGTGGCGGCCAGCGAAACAGCGGTGGTCATGGTCGAGGGCGGAGGCCGCGAGGTGGAGGAAGCTGAGATTTTAGACGCCATCTTTATGGCCAAAGAAGCGGTGGCTCCTCTACTTAAGTTGCAGCTCGATCTGCAAAGAGAGCTGGGTAAACCCAAGAGGCCTTTTGAGGAAATTAAGCGTAACGAAGAGCTTATTAATCAAATCAAAAAAGAATATTATTCGGAAATGCTTCAGGCCTTAACCATTAAAACTAAGATGGAGCGTCACCGTCAAGTTACCGAACTTAAGGACAAGGTTTTGGCGCTTAGTTTAGAGACAAATCCAGAGGGTGCGACCGACGTCGTTTATGCTTTAAATAAGCTTGAGGGTGAGACGCTTAGAAATTTGATATTGGATGAGGGCCGTCGCATAGATGGTC
>JAITQT010000146.1 GCA_031288745.1 Deltaproteobacteria bacterium | reverse complement strand
TTAAATTTACTAAATTACAAGAAAATTTATGATTTTAGTTAAACAAATGAATTTTTAGCCACTATCACCTCATTCTGATTAATTTATACTAACTCAAAATTTTGGCGCTTTTGCCCTAGGCAACGTTTAAGTCTTAAATATTTGTTACTGTGGGTTTTGTCGAGATAGAGATGGTTTATTTTGACCAAAAAAAGACGGAAAATATTGTCCAGCTGGATATTACCAGTAAAAGGATAACATTCTGGACCAGTTTTACCACGAAAAAGTATACCACCCCTGGTCAAAAAAATTACCTGATAGAACCACAATCTTAATCTGGGCCTAAAAGATTTACTTTTAGGGGAAAAATAACTTAATATATCGTTTAGACAGTGGACCAGTTTTCCGCCATGGGTTGGTCATATTTAACCGTCTATGTTTGGGCAAATTATTCCAGCCCACACACTTTAAAGATGAAGGGCGCTATTTCTCCTGTGGTAATTTCAGGGGGCGTCTGGCGAGAAAGAAAATGAAGTTTGCAGTTTTTTGTTCCGGCCGAGGCTCTAATTTATTAGCCTTGTTGAAGGCTTACGAGAGCGGCTTTCTTAGTGGAGCCGAGCCGGTGGCGGTCATAGCCGATAGCCATTACGCCGGGGCCTTAAATGTGGGGCGGGAATTTGGGGTCTATTCTTCTTTTGTCCCGAGGACGGCCTATCACGATAATCGCGAGGGCTTTGAAAAACGGCTCCTAGAAGTGCTGGCCCCCTTCGAGGTGGATTTGGTGGTCTTAGCGGGCTTTCAAAGGCTCTTAAGTGGATATTTTCTCTCAAAATTTCCCTTAAGGGTTATTAACATTCACCCAGCCTTATTGCCCTCTTTTCCAGGTAGCCATGTCTGGGCTAAGCAAATTGATTACTCTGTTAAGTTAACAGGGGCTACGGTCCATTTTGTAGATGAGGGGGTCGATAGCGGGCCTATTATTATCCAAGGGGCGGTGCCCATACTCGAGAGTTACGATGCGGAGGCCTTATCGGAGGCCATCTTAACCGTTGAACACCGCCTTCTCCCCCAGGCCGTTCGTTGGTTGGCTCAAGGGCGAATAGAGGTCAATGGTCGTAAGGTTATCTTAAAGGACCTAAGGGGTAGTTTAAAAGATAAGTCTTTTATCTATCCTCCTTTAGATTAAGGCTTCTAAATAGTCTATTTTATGGCCTAAGAGAATTTTGGGCCCTTAATTTGAGAACGAAAAAAAGACTTCTATCCATCTTTAGAGGCAAAATTTTAACTATGCTGGCCTATAGGCGTTTAGTTTTCTTAGGCTTTAGTCTATTTATCCTAGCCCTACTCTGTTCCGGCTGCGGCCTTTTTAGAGGCCGCTCTGATATAGGGATGGACGTGGCCAAAACGGCCCATAAATATCTAGGGACCCCTTACAAAAGCGGCGGGCGCTCGCCCAAAGGTTTTGACTGCAGCGGTTTAGTCTGGTTCGTCTATAAGCAGTACGGAGTAAAGCTACCAGTCTCCTCAAGTGATCAGTCGGAAGCTGGTTTTAAGGTCTCTAAAAAAAAGATGCAGCCAGGGGATTTGATCTTTTTTAAGACTAAAGGCCGGATACATCACGTGGGCATCTACGTTGGGGGTGGAAAAATGATCCACGCGCCGGGCCTAGGTAAGAAAGTGGTTAAGGTTAGCTTAGATAACAATTACTATGTTAAGCATTTTGCCATGGCTAGAAGGATATCGAAACCTTAATGATTTTTAGTTTATTAGGAAACACCGTAAAATTTCGACCTTTAGGATGATATAAGGCGCATTCTGGTTACAATCTTATTTTAATTCTAGGGTTCTTTTATTTATAATTATACTCGCCTAAAATTGAAAGAGGGCCCTGCCTTAATTACCCCAAAATAACTTGATGAATAAGGAAGGCTAGCCTATAGTTTAATAAAATTATGGGTGTTGGTTAGGCCAATAAGCTTCTGTGGGAAACTCCTTGTAGGCTATTGACTAAAGAAGAGAGAGCTACTTTTGGCGGATAAAGAATCAGATGATAAACATGATCGAAGCGCAAAAAGTCCTCCTTACCCGTCCTTAAATTTATATCATAGCCTTATGGCACTATTAGGCCAGCTCAAAATTCAGCTCGTGGTACTTCTTGAGCCGGCTCATCCATTTTGAGGCGTTCTTCTTGACCATCAACTCTTCGAGATTAACGTTAGGGTCTTTATACAGCTCTTTACGGGAGAGCATATGGTAGATAACCTGTAATATCTTGTTGTCTATAGACACTATGGCCTTCTTGAATCCAAGCCTAAGGTGGATGTTCTCCCACATCTGCTTGAAATAGCAATTTTTCGTCTTCGCCGCCGTCCAGCCAGCTTCGCCAGACACCCTTTTAAGACGTGCGTTGCCTTAGTTAGTCTTGCCGCTACGCCTCTTCCTAGCGGACTCGTTGTTAGCGGGACTCAACCCGGCCCAACTGGACAAGGCTTCGCGGATCTAAAGCGCGGATCTAAAGTTAGACACGCTGCTTACCAGCTCGGCCAGGATAATCATGATACCGATGCGTGACACTCCGGAGAGGGTTTTTAGGCGCATGAGGTCCTGCTCGTGACCGATCATACAACTCCCGCTTGAGTTTATCTCCGAACTCCATGATACGCTAGTCGATACAAGCGAGCATTATCATCTCCAGTTTGAG
>JAITQT010000128.1 GCA_031288745.1 Deltaproteobacteria bacterium | reverse complement strand
ATATTTAAGAATTGATAAAGGGGACTTTTTGCGCTGCGATCAATAATGAACTAAGTTATTTGGGTTTGGTCAGGTTTGGTAGAACGGGAAGGTTAACTATCAACTCTTTAGGCGCATATGATTAGAAAGGTTCAAATTAACGTAGTTTTTTTTGAGTAGAAGCATATCAATATTTAACTAGCTAAAACTTTACTAATCAATCTGGCCTTACCAACCTTATTTTAAAGGCGAGATGGCGTAGCCCCTTAGGGCGATAGCTTTATGACTTAATTATTAGAGAATTTAGTTGAAGAGGGGGGCGATCAAAATATGAGGTAATTTTTCAAGAATTAAGTTATATTCTAATTAATTGGTTTTTAAGTCTGTTCAGCCTAAAAAGGTACCCTATGATATACTGAAGACCGAAATGATTTGCCGGTTTCAACTTTTATCTTTAAGGCAGATGGCGGCGGGAGGTGCTATGGCGCGGCAAAAGTTTTCGGTCCTGGGTATAAGCCTCTAGCTCAAGGTTAATAAGTTAAGCCTAAAACTGGCTAACTAACCACCTTACTAGCCTATAGTTCGTAGGATAGGGGCCAATAAGCGAGAGAGAGAAAACGATCTATCTAGCCCATACCGTTTCGATAGGCCAATAATGCGGGGGGCCTTTATTTTTAGGCTAACGATTTTTTGCCTCTAAGTATAAACATTTTCCCCTTCAAAGGCTGCGATTCAATATCCCTTAAATTTTTGTTTATTACCGGTTAAGCTGAGTATGTTTATTTAAAAATATTTACCTTGGGGCGGGGAGAGAAAAACGGAAGGATTAATGCTTTTAGGAAGATTTTACGATGCCTTAGAACTGCATCGCGAGGAAAAAATTATTTATGGCCTTTTTCTTCGTCCGCATTTGGTCGTCTCCACCTCTAGGGCAGGTGGCGGTCAAAGAGGCGATCTTAAGTACCTTGCTAATCACCAAGGCTGCGAGCCGGCCGCGCACTCCCATAACGTCTCGGCTGCTATGGAGCCAGTCAGTTATCAGTCCACAGTCTGCGCCCGTTACGGCCTTGATCCTGAAAGTTGCGCCCTTTTGGGGACGGCGGCTAACATGCGCCTATGCTCGGTTAAAAGCGAAACCTTTAGAGGCCTAACGGTGGTGGCTGCGGTTACCGGAGGAGTTGAGTCAAACGCTGGCCGTGCGGGCGATCGGGCCTATATTTGGGAAGGGCCACTAGGTTATGAGTCTTTGCCAAAAGAGGGAGATGAATTACAAAGCGAAGAAGGAGAGGCTCATATTTCTCCAAACGATCCTTCTAAACAAGGTACCATAAATACTCTTTTATTTATCGGTCAACCCTTAACGCCGGGGGCCTTGGTTAGAACCATAATGACCGCCACAGAGGCCAAAACTGCGGTTCTCCAGCAATTAGCCGTAAACTCTCGCTACTCAGACGGCTTAGCCACCGGTACGGGCACCGATCAAATTGGGGTGGCCTCTTTGATAGATAATAATTTAAGGCCCATAACCGGGGCCGGCAAGCACTCGAAACTAGGCGAGCTTATAGCTTTAGTCGTCATGGCGGCCCTAAAAGAGGTCTTAATTCGACAAAATGGCATGACCTTAGATCGTCAATGCTCGATTAAAATACACATCGAGCGTTTCGCCAAAACCTCACCCGGACGCTATGGCTTAAAGACCGAGGAGCTTTTAAGTTTAATTGCCAAATACCTTGATAAAGAACAAGAAGCATTAATGAGGGCTAATTATAGAGCTTTGTTCCATGATCCCCTCCACGTCTCTCAGGTCGCGGCTATGGCTCACCTTAAGGATAAGTTCGCCTGGGGTATTTTGCCAGCCTCTCTTTACGGAGAAGTTATGAGCCTTCAGGCCTCGAATTTGGCCGTAGCTGTTTCTGGGCACCCGGATTATTTTAAGCGCTACTATGCTCTTTTTTCCGATCCGGCCCCGGAAAATTCTAATATTAACTTCCTCAATCTCGCGGCTAGGGCTTTGGCCCTAGGCTTTGGAGATAAGTGGCTCTAAATCCTTTTCAAAAAAAAAGCGCCTTGAGGACGCTTTTATCAAAAGTAACCGTCCACCAAAGTTCTTTTGAGGTTTCTACTCTCTGCTCCAATCATATATTTTAACTTGGATTAATGTTAAAATTACTAAGCTCCTATAGGGGGCTACATTGTTGTGGTATGTGTCGTCCCTTTTAATAGGCTTGGCACCGCAACGTTCTCTCTTGTGAACGGGCCCTTAAACGTTCACATTGGTGAACGGACACTATCAAAACATTATTTAAGGCGGATAATAGCAAAATTATAGAGATTATTCTTCTAGGTTAAACTCTTTGGCCCAAGCCTGGGTCCCTCCCTTTAAATTAAGTAGATTGCCCTCGTAGCCGGCCTTTTTTAAGGCTCTAATGGCGAAAAGACTCTTTCTGCCAACTTTGCAGACTACTATGGCCTCGACTTTAGGATCTAGCTGGCTGCGGTGAGAGATTAAATCGACGAAAGCGCTCTCTAGAGCCCCGAAAAATTTGATTAAATCTCGCTCGTAAGGCTCTCTAATATCAATAATCTTAATGGGCGGCCCCTCTTTAAGCCTTTTTTGGAGTTCTAACGGCGTTAGGCCTGGGGCCCTAAGCTCGGGCGGCTCGTCTAAATCACAAAATTGCTCGTAGTCGATAAAAGAAAATATGGTTCGCTTTGGGCCGCACAAAGGGCAGTCGGGGTCCTTTTCAAGTTCCATATCGGTAAATTCCATCAGCCAGGCGTCTAAAATAAGAAGCCTACCCACTAAGCTCTTGGCCCCACCTACGATTAGCTTAATGGCCTCGGCGGCTTCAACGCAGCCGATAAGTCCAGGTAAAACTCCCAACACCCCAGTTTCTCCGCAGCTCGGAGCCACGCCCGGACCAGGCGGAGTGGGATATAGACAGCGGTAGCAAGGACCTTTAGAGGCCCAAAATACCGAGGCCTGCCCCTCAAATTGGTGGACTGAGCCGTAGACTAAGGGTAGATCTAGAAAGGCGGCCGCGTCGTTTAAAAGATAGCGGGTTGGAAAATTGTCGGAGCCGTCGATAACTAAATCGTATTGGCCCAAGATTTCGGCGGCGTTGGTGCTATCTAGACGGGTGATATGGGTTTTTATCTCGATTAGGGAATTTAAGCTTTTCATCCGCTCGCCAGCCGAAAGGGCCTTGGCCCGCTTTATATCGGCTTCGCGATGAATTATCTGGCGCTGAAGATTGGAAAGCTCAACCTCGTCGGAATCTACTATCCCAATTATGCCAACCCCGGCCGCTGCTAGATAGAGGGCGCACGGGGCACCTAAGCCGCCAGCCCCTACTATTAAGACCCGGGCGTTTTTTAGGCGTTTTTGGCCATCTAAGCCAACTTCTGGCAATAATAAATGCTTACCGTAGCGGGCTATCTCTTTTTTATCTAAATCTGGGAGAGGCTTTAATGGGCTTAATGGTTTTTCTAGGCTTGATAATTGTTTTAAAGCCGCGCTTGAAGTGGGCTCATAGCTAAGGCTCACTTTAAACCTCCAAGCCCGGATTTAGGCTAGTGAGCTTAAATTTTTCATCTGACCAGCGAAATAACCTAATCTGACCGCACTTACCATGCCTAACCTCCACGATGGCGTAAAGGTACTCATCAAGGGCGTTTTGGTGATCTAAGGGCGATGGTTGGGCTGGAGAATCGGGATGGGAATGATAAAAACCCGCTACCACTAAGCCTCGTGACTGGGCTAGAACTTCAGCGGCCTCGAGTTCTTGAGCTTCTAGTAAATAGCTATCTAACCGCGAGGGGCGGCTAATAGATGGTAAAATTTCTTTGATGAATAATTTAAGCTCGCTTAAACTCGATTGGCTATTAAGACCAAGTAAAAAGCCGCATGCCTCGGCTGGGTAAATCTTTTCCCCTTGACTGGCTAGGGCCTTAAGGACCTCGGGGGCCAAAGAGGCTGTTAGGGCGCTATTGGGATTTCCGCCTCCAACGGCCGGAAAAAAACCCACTCTGTCCCCGTCGCCGATTTTGGCGTCAAGCTTGACCCTTCGGCCGTTGAGCATAACTATCTTAATTTCTTCTGTAGGCAGCCCCAATTTTAAGGCCACTTCCTCCAAGGTCAAGGGCTCGTTGAGGGTGACCTCCAGCCCTTCGGAAGGTATATAATTATCGACAAAGTTTCTGAGGGTGGTAGAGAGGCGCACTTGAATTTTCATAGATAGAACCGTTCACCAAGTTTTTTTTTTCCTACGTTGCGGCTGGTAGCTACTTTCGAGTTGTAATTAAGTTTTAGCATACCCTTAAGATCTTAACATAAGTTCTTTTGAGGTTTCTACTTAGCTCCAACCATATATTTTAACTTGGATTATTGTTAAAATTACTAAGCTCCTATAGGGGGCTACATTGTTGTGGGATGGGTCGTCCCTTTCAATAGGCTTGGCACCGTAACGTTCTCACTTGTGAACGGGCCCTTAAACTTTCACATTTGTGAACGGACACAGGTACCTCAAACCTACCATTTTAGGACAGAGTCGAGTTCCTCATCGGTCAGATAGAAGACCTTATTGTGAGGGGGGAAGGGCTCGTCGAGGAAAAAGTCAGGCAACCTGTCGGCGGCGTTGGTTAGGCCGGCCCTGCGGTTAAAGTCAAGCTCTAAATCTAAAACAGCCTTACCCACTCCGGGTACATCGTTGACTGTTAAAGTTAGGCCGTGGCGGGCATTAAGCATTTCTACGATGGCCGTTAAGGCGTCGGGGACATCCAAAACCGCGAAGGCCACAAACAGACACAGCCCGCAAGTATCTACTGCGGCAGTAGCTATCTGAAGATTTCTAGATAGTTCCACTTGCCCGGCCGTGCTAAGGGGATCGACTGTACCGCCGACGCTTAAAATATTGGCCGTAACCGCATAGCCAGCCGTGTGGTCAGCCCCCATGGGGGTGGTGGCGTAAGTGACGCCCTGACCTTTGACAGCGCGGGGATCGTAGGCCGGAAGGCTTTGTCCTTTAACGGTCGGCACTCTACGAAGGCCGTAAACCCGACCCACGGTCGATGCCCCGCAGCCAAGAACGCGGCCAATGGCCGAGCCTGTACTAATTTCTTCCATTAGCTTTAAGGCTCCCTCGGCGTCGCCGAACTTTAATACTCCAGCCTCCATAAATAAAGCCAAGGCCGCTCCAACGTCAATGGTGTCGACTCCGACGTCGTCGCAGATCTTATCGTAGCGAACGATCATCTCTATATCGTTGATACCCGAGTTGGGTCCGAAAGACCATAAAGTCTCGTATTCGGGCCATTTACCCAAAAATTTACCGTCTTTATCGGGAAAGATCCCGCTACAGCGCATGATGCATCCGGTCATACAGCCGTGGGAGACTACGCCTTCCCCGCCTCTTTGGGAGGTTAATTGATTAAGAGTTTCCCCCGAAACAGCCTCGTGGTCGTCAAAACGGCCTTGAGAGAAATTATAAGAGGGTAGTCCTCCGGCTTCGTGGAGGATGTTAACTAAAACGGCTGTGCCGTAAAGAGGAAGGCCTTGGCTGGTAACAGGGTGGGTGGTTAAGGCCTTGGAAAAGCGTTTGGAAGCCGCGTTAAAGGCTTCTTTATTTTTAATGGGGACGCCCTTGGCTTGCCCAGGTTTAACAATAATGGCCTTTAAGCCTTTAGAGCCCATGATCGCCCCCACGCCGCCTCGGCCGGCGTGCCTTGTGGGCCGTAGCTCGCGATCGGTAAAGGCAATTGAGGCGGCCGTAAGCTTAAACTCACCGGCCCGGCCTATGGTAACGTAGCTATTTTCTTTACCATAGCTTTCCACTAGCTTAGCCACCGCCTCGTAGTTATTGAGGCCAGTCACTGTGCTGGGAACCAGCTTAGCTTGATTTTCTTCTAGCTCCAACTGGTACCACTCGCCTTCTTTGGCCATGCCCTCGATTATTAGCGCGTGTATGCCCATTTTAGCTAGATGACCGCCCGGCTGCCCACCGCTGTTAGCTTCCTTAATCCCTCCGGTCAAGGGGCTTTTGCAGCCAACGGAAATGCGGTTGGCGTTGGCGCAGGTAGTACCTCCTAAAAGACCTGGGGCGAAAACAAGTTTGTTATGCGGGCCTAAAGGAGAGCAAGTTGGCTTGACTTCCTTGTTGATGATTAACGAAGTCAGCCCTCGACCACCTAAGCCGGCGTACTCTGCGGGTACGTCTTGGAAAAGGCATTCTTTGGTAGTCATGTTAACTCGGATTATTTTAACCATAGGTTGGTACCTCCAGGAAAGGCATAATTTCGGCCTTTCCAAAATTAACGAGTTGATTTCTCCCGCCAGCCGCATTTCAAATTGGGGTAAGCTATCTTGATGTTTAAAGGCGAAACCCAACGTTTATAGCGGACCGAATGGTTTTTAACAGCGAATAGTAACGAGATAGGGGACTAATTTTTAAAGCGAATTCATTATGACCTGAAAATTTGGCGCTGTCAAGATTTTTTTAATAAAAACTAGAACTTATGTCAAAGATGACATAAATAAACCATTATCTTGTTTTTACCATCGGGCTAATCATTAAAGGCTTAAAAAGTGGGCGAGGGGCGTTGGCGCTAAGGTATAAAGGTTTAAGGCGTTTTTTTTTGACCTAGCCCCAGGCCTAGAGAGGATAAACAGGGAGGTCTATAAGTTAGAAGTTAGGGAATAAAGATTAAGAGAGGGCAGAAGGCTAGGTT
>JAITQT010000125.1 GCA_031288745.1 Deltaproteobacteria bacterium | reverse complement strand
GCAGGAGCGACGGTTACTAGTGGTCTTTTCCCGTCTTTTTAGACTAAAGATAATGAACACCATTGCTCCCTTGGCTAAACCCCAGGGGCTCCTGACAGGAAAGAAGATGAAAGCTAACGATCTCTACGAGCCTGAGGATCTAGAGCTCGATTTTAACGATATTGAACTTAAAAAGGCCCGAAGCCCAATCCCGCCCCCCTCTACCTTAGGCCCAGAATCGACCCATCCTCTAACCGAGGCCCCAGCTCCGGCCGGGGCTAATCTTAACCCTAGAGCCGATTTAGAGCCCATCCTAGTAATAGAAGAAATAGAAGCTGATAAAAATGTTGAAACTGAAAATCAAAAGGTCTATCCTCCCCCCTTTTTCCTGCGCTTAGGCTTAGAGTCAAGAGAGGGGGCACCTTTAAAGGTAGAAAAAACTGGTGAGCGCTCTTGGAGCCTAGCCAACGGCCAAGCCTGGCCTGTCTTTGTTAAAAAGATAAAGCCCCATAAACTCTGCTCACCTGCGGCCTTAAAAAAACTAGCTTTAGCCGCCAGACGCTTTGGTGATAACCGCCTTTGCCTAGGGGCAACCGGTGATTTGGAAGTTTTTTTTAACGACCGAGGCTCCCTAGAGCGCTTTGAACAAGAACTTTTTGGCTTTCCCGATCTTTTCGCCCCCGCCTCCCCCGGGCCGGTTAGGCTCTCGACTTGCCGAGGTTTATTTAGCTGCCCGCTCTCGGCTATTGATGCTCTTTCGGCTACTGAAAAACTTGAAGATATCTTAAACCGTCACCTCTGGCTGGCCAGCCCAATCAAGCGAAAAGCCTTAACTATAACTGTAGCCGGCTGCGGGGCTGGCCAAGGCATTGGCTGCGGGATCTACCAATATAGCGATCTACGCTTAATAGGCAAGAGAATCTATTCTCCGGTAATTGATCAAGAAACTTTGGCCCTCTCTCCGGTTTTAAACGAACTAATTATTGGCTGCCCCGGACGGGCCATTAAGCGTAGTCATAAGCCAAAAGAAATCTTAGAAATTGTAGTTTTGCGCTGTCGGCGCTGCGGTTGGTGCGTCTACTTTGATCCCTCCTTTAGCTTTCCAGCCCCTCAGGGCGGCTATTTTAGCTTAGAGCTTAGTGGACGCAAATCAGTTTCCCCTTACGAATATATCACCCCTATTGAAATTTGGTCGAAACTACCAGAAGACTGGGTAGAAATCGGTTTAAAATTAATCGAATTAATTGAAAATTGGCGCGGCCATGGAGAACGCTTAGAAAGCTTGGCCGAGTTTGCGGTTAGAAAGAAGCTCTTTGCCCATAAAAGTTCTTCCGAAACTGAAGCTGAGGGAGAAGAGCCTAAAAGCTAATAATCCGTTTTTAAAAAAATAAGAGCGCCTCGCCTTAAGCCTTAGCTTTTAGTCGAGACGCTTTTAAGGTTAAAAGAAAAAAACTCTAGGCCCTATTTTTTGGGGCATTAACCCGGCCTCGCTCGTAGCTAAAGGAAGGACTAATCGATAAGGCCCCGACGTTGGGGTTAAGTTTAAAAAATTCGTCCACAATGGAGCGATAGGTCTGTAGTCTGGCCGGCCTCTTAAGGACCTCCGACTCTTCTTTTTCCGAAATCTCTCCCAAGAACTCTATGACGATGTCCTCGTCGTCGAGTTCTAACACAGAAGCGGACTTGATTGTATTTTCATTTTCCATAAAACTTTTCCTTTCCTTATGGAAATTATTTGTTTAGTTAATTTTAGGCCCAGCTTCCTCTAGCCCCTGGCCTTAGATTAGGGTTAAAAATAGCTTTTGTTTCTCAATTAAACTATATAATCCAATAATATAGTTTATTAACGGTGTTTTGAAAAATTTAAATCCAACGCCAACGGCTTTTTAGTCTTTCGTTGGCCCGAGGGCAAAACCTAACTCGGCTTTTTTCGTCGGGCTCTTTTTTGGTTAATACTCTCTAACAGAGGGGCTTAATAGGCTTCGACCCGACCTTGAGCCTTAGCTCCTCCAAACTTTAAGTTAATCCACTATGGTCCCTTCGGCCCTAAGACGCTTTAGAAAGCCTTAGGAACCAAGCCCTTACCTTACGGCCGCTACTGAGACGACCTATATTTAGCCGACTAATATTTAGTCGACGTTAATCGTTTTTGAGCCCAAAGCGTCTCGAAGACCCAAACCCGCTTATTTTATATTTCGCGCCGCGCTAAGCGCGGTCTATCTAAATCCAAGCTCTCTTTCTTTTTAAGCTTTTTTTAATTAAGAGCGCTCTAACCAAATCTTAAGCTATTTGACGCTCTTTTTTTTACCTTGGTCGCTTTACCCTTGGCCCAAAGTTTTTTGGGGACCTTTCTCTTTTTCCGACCCCCTAAGCTCTTATGAGCCTTACTAGCTAAACATTTTTTGAGCCTAAATCGAGCCCTAGCTTGGCCTTGATTGGTCCGAGGTCTTACGCTAAACCGCGGACCTAAATTAATTTGGAGTTTTTAAAACTCCAAGGTCACGTTGACCGAGGCCCCCAGGCCCTTGCGTCGACCATCATAACCTTCGACGTTTAAGCCAAAGGAAATTGGGCTCACTCCGCCGCGCCTAAAAGAAAGGCCAGCTTCACCGAAGTAGCTCCCTTCTTTGAATTTAGGCACGCTAAGCTCGTAGCCTTCGATTTCAACTTCCTTATGACCGTCAAACTCCCGCTCGTAGCCAACGCCGGCTTGGAATTTGGCCATGGTACCTATATTTTTAGTCCAGCGAACTCCACCCCTTAAGCGTTTAGACCAGGCTGCGGGAAAGACCGCCTCGTTGTTAGAGTCGATTTCAAACCAATCTTCATTTTTAAAGTTGACGAGGTATTTAACGTATAAATAAAGCCGATTTCCGGCGTTTAATACTAAGGCTCGGCCCAACCCCACGTGTCC
>JAITQT010000081.1 GCA_031288745.1 Deltaproteobacteria bacterium | reverse complement strand
AAAAGCTGGACTGAAAATAAATCCATCCCTTTCAAGCTGATTCCTTACCCAGCTAAAGATGCGGCTCCTCCCCTGGCTGAGGCAGCCTAGGTTTCCAATTGCACAGTTGGAAATTTTTTTTAAGGTGCATTGTAGTGTTAATGTTAAGAAAAATTAAAGGCTGACCCTTGAATAATAACGACTTCAGTTTTCATTTGAACATTATCATATTCTGCGCATAACCTTTCGCCTAAGGACTCCTAGGGTAAATCATCCTGATTTGTAGTTCCTCCGCAGCCCTCTAAATTTGGGTCACAGGATTGTCCCTGTTAAATTCCAGGACCTTTCTGGAACCTTTGGGAGGTTATCAGTGAAATGTTAAGCCCTATCTACGTTCAACGACACAGAGATGATTTAACAATTTATCGCGCCCTGATAAATCAGCGCGTTTAGGCCAGCCGTTTTTATACTTCTCAATAGAAGATCTCGCCTGCGACTGATTACTTGAACACACCATTGGCCGCCTGCTAAATCGCGTCGATCTTATTTTTCTCTTTTTGGTTCCGCTTTTACTGTTCTAGCTTCAAACGGACTTAGTGATAAGTGAGCTTAGTTGGGCCAACCATTAAGTAAACCATCTAGTATATGGGCCTGTGGCGATACTGCCAGTTAGGTATAATCTTTCTTTTCTATTGTTACCTGATACCTTAAGTTATTTGGCACTATAGAGGCCAACAATATTTATTAGTTAATGGCGACATAAACCGAAGGCCATTTAAGTTCCCTAGTTTAACTAAGCGCAAATGAAAGCCCTCCTTTGAGCCCTTCTAATTTAAGTAAAGCCTCCTTGGCTTGAAGGCCGCCCGCATAACCAGTAAGGCTTCCGTTGGCCCCAACCACCCTGTGGCAGGGAATGATAATAGAAATAGGATTGTGCCCAACAGCGCCTCCGACCGCTCGAGCCGAGGCTCTAAGCTGGCCATCAAGAGAAGCCAATTTTTTAGCAATTGCCCCGTAAGTAGTCAGCTCGCCATAAGGAATTGAAAGTAAAATATCCCACACTCTTTGACGGAACTCGCCTCCCTCCGGGGCTAACGGTAGTTCCAATGGATTAGGCCTAAGAGATTTAAAATAGCGCTCAAGCCATTTTTTAGTTTCACCAAATATCTCAAGTTCCTCGCGCTCCCGCGCCTTTTCGAGTATCAAGGCCCCGTGGTATTTCTGGCCCTCTAGCCATAGACCGGCCAACTTAGAGCCTTGGCTGGCCAGGGTTAAGTGCCCCAAAGGCGAAAGATAAGTAGTTGAATAATACATTTTGCCTCTCCTTAGAGCCGGTTCCATAAATTTATCATGGCGTAGCTTCGCCATGGTCGCCAGTTTTCGGCTAACTGAAAAAGTTGCTTGGCCGAATACGGTTGGGTCGCTTTTTTTAGGCCCAAATCCGTTTCCATTAAAGCGTCGGTATAACCCATCGTTCTCATGGCTAGGTAATTGGCCGTCCAGCTGCCGACGCCGGGTATTTTTATGAGTTTCTTAATTTCTTCTTCCGGTCGGCGGCCGTACTCAAAATCAATCCCTTTTCGCTCAATTAAACGCGCTAATTCGCCAATAGTAATTGAGCGAGAAGAGATTAGGCCAAGAGGGCCAAAGAGGTCCTCTATTTTTGCGTCCAGAGCCAATATTTCTATTGGCGAGGGAAATATTCGAGTTAAACCGGGTAGGTCGGTTTCTATGGGGCGACCAAACTTTTCAGCGATTCTAGCCGCCAAGGTCCCGGCGGCCTTTAAGCTAATTTGCTGCCCAATTACGGCCCGAACCGCGGTTTCAAAGACTTCAAAACTCCCCGGTAATCTAGCCCCCAGGACGCAAACGTTAGGAAAGCTCTGGTTCATAACCGAAAGGGTTTCGTAGACTGCGTAAGGATCGAGAGCAAAATCAAACTGCCGTTTCACTCTCTTTAAAACCTCGTCTAATACTGGCCAAAGAGTCTCGCTGAGCCTAACTAGGGCTAAATTTTTAGAGGGGTTATTTTTGACGCTCAGCCAGCCTTCCGCCATTTTTCCATCCTCGGCCTTAATACTGACAGTTCGAAAGTACTCTTCGGTTGTCACCCATTCCACTCCGACGATGGCCCTGGTGGAAAAAAATTTAATTACGCTCGCCCAATCATAGGGCGGTCTGTAGGATATAGCCACCTCCAAAAAGTCACTAAATTTTTTTCTAGATTTTCTCTCGCGCATTTCTGCGGGCCGAAGATTGAAGCTTTTCTTAAAAATATGGTTAAAGCGCCTAAGACTTCCAAAGCCAGCGGCCATGGCTGCTTGGGCGATAGAGGTACAGGAGCTAGTTAATAGGTTTTTGGCTTCAATTAAGCGGCAGTTCGTTAAAAATTTTACTGCTGGTATCTGATAGTTTTTAGTAAAAGCCCTATGCAAACGACGCTCGTCACAGCCTAGCCGCCTAGCAATATCTCCCACGCTCTCGATAGATTTACCCTCTTCAATCATCAACTTAGCCGCCAATTTTGCTAAAGGCGCGGAAGAACTGGCTCTAACCTCTTTCAAATCAAGATCGGGCCGGCACAATCGACACGGACGGTAGCCAGCCTTTTGAGCTTGAGCTGCGGTTTGAAAAAAAATACAATTTTCTTTTTTAGGCCTCTTCGCCGGGCACGATGGCCGGCAATAAATTAAAGTGCTCGAAACGCCAATGAAGAAAATACCGTCGAAGCGCTCGTCTCTAGCCATAAAGGCCGCGTATAGAGCGCGTCTATTATTAAGCATAGCTCTAAATCCTCCTTTTTTTGGTTAAATCTATTTTACTCTATCTACCAACCAAAAGTCCGGCCGTTTTCGGACGCTATATTTAATCAATTTAAATTTGATCGTAGCGCAAAAACCCTCCTCGAAAAAAAATCTCTGAATATGGAGTCGGGAGCATTTTTTTTCTGCCGACTCCAA
>JAITQT010000064.1 GCA_031288745.1 Deltaproteobacteria bacterium | reverse complement strand
TGAAAAATTTAAAATTAAAACCCCTGAAATCGATTCTTACCTTTTCCCCGCCTTACGTTGGAGACGAGGAATTAGAAGAACTTCGCGACACTCTCTCTTCCGGCTGGTTAACCGCCGGGCCTAAGACCAAACGATTCGAAGAGGCTTTAGCTAAGCGTCTGGGCTGCCCCGAGGCCCTAGCCTTAAGCTCTTGCACGGCTGCCCTCCATTTGGGACTAAAGATCATGGGCTTAAACGAAGACCAAGCCGCAATTACTAGCCCTCTTAGTTTCGTCTCCACCTGTCACGCGCTCCTCTATAATGGGGCCCGTCCTTTTTTCGCCGACGTTTCCGCTGACACCGGAAACCTTGACCCGGATAAAGTAAGGGAATTTTTAGAGAGCCAATGCGAAATTAACAAATTTGGGCGTGCTATCCATAAAAAAACTTCTCTAAAAATAACTGCTTTACTTCCGGTCCACTACGGCGGACACCCTTGCGATCTAGAGGGCCTTTGGCGAATCTGCCAACAATATAATTTAGGGATGCTCGAAGACGCAGCCCACGCCATGGGGACCACCTTTAAAGATTTACCGGTGGGCCATCCTAAACAAAAGCCAAACACTGCTGAACCACTTCCATCCATGGTCGCTTTCTCCTTTTACGCCACCAAAAATTTAGCCGCCGGAGAAGGAGGGGCCCTAGTAGGGCTGCCGGCGTTTCTAAAGAGAGCGAGAGTGTTATCTGCTTACGGGATATCAGACGCCCGCCGAATTTGGGAGCGCTACTCAAAAAAAGGGACCTGGCGCTACGACGTGGAAGAACTAGGTTACAAATATAATTTTACCGATATCCAGGCCTCCTTAGCCTTAGCCCAACTTGCCAAATTCGACGAAATGGCTAGGATGAGAAAAGAGAGAGTTAAGATTTGGAACTCTTTCCTAGCCCCTTTGGCTGGAAATTTAGTCGAACTACCAGTCGAACGAGCTGGCTGCGGCCACGCTTGGCATCTGTATCCTTTAAAAATAAAGAAAAAAGCCTTATTAGTCGACAGAAACCAGATAATCGACGATCTAAGGGCTTTACGTATTGGAACCAGTGTCATGTTCACCCCAATTCATTACTTTAAATTTTACCGCTCAAAGCTTCATTACCGGCCCCATTCCTTTCCAATAGCCGAAGATTTCGCCCTAAGAGAAATCAGCCTCCCCATTTCTCCGGCCCACTCTCTTAAAGATATCGAACAAGCCGCAGAACTAACGAAAAACTACCTTGAAAGCCGAGCCAAGTAAGGTTTTAAATTATTTAAAAAATAAGGGTTGAACTGAGTTATGGTCATGATATATTTAAACTAAGATAAAAAATCAAAACTCAAAAAAAATAACCGTTCACAAGGCCTACCTAAGACCTCTTTTTCTTCTAAACGTTTACTGGTGAGTTGTAAATAACTTTCAATACTACCCTTCAGCTATCTATGACGATTCAAGACTTAATTATCTATCTGTTATCCGGTCGTTTAAACCCATCTTATTTCGATCACTCTAATCCGGTTCGAACCGCCCGCTCAACCATTTTATTAAGCTCAAAAAAAAACCGATAATTCGAAGGCTTGGCAATATTTTAGCCATCCGTTTCTTATTTGTTTTTGTCGTTATTAATCAAAGAGAGATACCCCCCTTCGCCGTAGTAAGGTCATGATTGCGGCTCTAATAAATTTAAAGACGCTTGCCCCCTGGAGGGCGCAGGAACTGAAGACAGTTAAGTCGTTTTTGGGTGGAGAGTCGATAAGACGCTCTCCTAGGCCTTTTTCTCTCCCCAAAGCTCTATAGTTTTAAGAGGGGAGCTTACTTTCGGAGTTATTATGCTTTCCGGTTCTAAAGCTAAATGGGGCTTTTATCAAAGCTTACTTAAAACCATTTCCCCCAAGGCTAGGGTTATTGATTGTTGCAAAGGGCAATTTTGGATGCTCATGAAATCCGACCAGGAGGGAGGCGCGGGCCTAGCCCACTTTTTTTCCAACCAAGAGCCTAAGGGAGCTCTCACTATTAAAGATATAAAAGGGCAAAAACTAAAGGATTTAGCCCAATTAGTCAAATCTTGGGATTTTCACGAGGCCTCCATTGGTTTGGCTGCCATCAACTGCTCTATGTCGGCCGACTACGCAGCCGGTAAATTCGCCGGAAATCTTACCTCCGGTAACGCCTTCGAGCTATTTCTAAAAAAAGTAAAAAACCGCAAAGTCGCAGTTATCGGTCACTTTCCTCACCTAGATAAAATGACTCAGACGGCCAAAGAGCTTTATATCCTAGAGCGCTCCCCCCAAAATGGAGACTTACCAGACACGGCGGCGGAGTATATCCTACCTAGTCGCCAGATGGTGTTTATGACCGGCTCTTCCATAATAAATAAGTCGGCACCTAGGTTAATAGAGCTTAGCCAAGGGGCTGAGATTTATTTAGTGGGCCCAAGCGTCCCATTGTGTCCGGGCTTATTTAAATACGGACTCACGGTTCTAGCCGGCTCCATTATCTCCGATTACGAGGCCTTGGCCGAAAACCTTAAGGATAAATGCGCCGTTGATTTTAACAAAAAATTCACTCTCCAAGTTAATCTTTCTCCCCCTAAAAGCGCTTAATTAGGAATCGATTTATGTACGTCGCCACTTGCTCGGAATGTCGAGAGCTTGACCGAATAGCCTGGCTAGACTTTGGTCTACCCGGCCTAGTTTTGATGGAAAACGCCTCCCGATCCATTTTAGCCCAGGCCCTAGATTTTTGGCCTTTTTTAGCTCAAAAAGGACGCCGAATCGCTATCTTGGCTGGGCCAGGACAAAACGGAGGCGACGGCTGGGTTTTAGCTAGGCTCTTTTCTAACTTAAATCACCTTACGGATAGCTTTCTAATAACTGATAACGGCCGAAGGCCCCAAGGGGACGCGGCCGTAAACTTTAGCTTACTAAAAAAACTGGGCTTAAACCTTAAAATTATCGAAAGCCCAACTGACCCTTTACCCGATTTTTCCCGCTATAGCTTAATAGTCGACGCCATCTTCGGGGCCGGCCTCGATAGGCCCTTAAGCGGCGCAGCGGCTAGAACGTTAGCCTCAGCTTGTCAGGCCGAGCGCTCATTTAAAGTCTTAGCGGTTGATCTCCCCTCCGGCCTTTACGGCGATAGCGGCGAATGCTCGCCAGAAACTCTAAGGGCCGATTTAACCGTAACCCTAGGGGCCTATAAGCCTGGTTTTTTCCTTAAAAAAGGACCTTTAGTCACCGGGGCTATAAAATTTGGGGATATTGGGCTTTGCCCACAAATGTATCAAAAAGCTGAGCCTAAAGGTCGTGTCTTAGATCTAGCCCTAGCCTCTAGTTTAGTTCCCATTAGACCCCAAGGGGGGCACAAGGGGACCTTTGGTCACGCCGTGCTTTTGGGCGGCTCCAAAGGCAAAAACGGGGCCCTAGTTTTAGCCGCCTTAGGTGCTCACCGTTCGGGCTGCGGCCTAGTAACTGCAGCTCACGCCTCTAGCCAAGAAACTATCTTTC
>JAITQT010000056.1 GCA_031288745.1 Deltaproteobacteria bacterium | reverse complement strand
ACGACACATACCGCAGCAATGTAGCCCCCTATAGGAGCTTAGTAATTTTAACATTAAACAAAGTTAAAATATATGGTTGGAGCAGAGAGCTAAGTAGAAACGTTAAAAGAACTAATGTTGATCGAAGCGCAAAAACCTCTAAAAATCAAAATAGTCAAAAAAATTAACTAGTAATAAGGCTCTGTTACAAATATGGACTCATATAAGGTGACTTTTTGCGCTTCGATCAATGTTAAGAACTTAAGGGTATGCAAAAACTTAATTACAACTCGAAAGTCGCTACCAGCCGCAACGTGGGGAAAAAAAACTTGGTGAATGGTTACTTAAGTTATAATTATTTAAAGAAGGCTAAAAGGCCTAAAGCCTCTCTTGATCCTTAAAATTAGGAGGTTAACTATCCCAACTCAAGAGAGTATAGTTAGGAGATTATAGCACAAACGTCAACTTAAAAAAGACGGCTAAATTTGTTCGGAGCCGTAGTCATTGGTCGGCCCCTTCTAGGAGCACCTTTAATTTTTAGATAGACGGTTGAGGAGTCTTTATCTAGCCGTCTTAGGCATTTAGTGGGTTTAAACTAAAACTAATTTGACGAAAAATCTAGTTTTAATTTAACCTAAAATTATTGGCTCATGGCGGGCCTCTTCGCCTTTATGGATCGGCTTTTATATTTTCATCTTTCTCGGACGCGCTGGTGTATAATATATCAGTAACCGTTCACCAAGTCTTTTTTTCCCCACGTTGCGGCTGGTAGCGACTTTCGAGTTGTAATTAAGTTTTTGCATACCCTTAAGTTCTTAACATTAGTTCTTTTAACGTTTCTACTTAGCTCTCTAATCCAACCATATATTTTAACTTTGATTAATGTTAAAATTACTAAGCTCCTATAGGGGGCTACTTTGCTGCGGTATGTGTCGTCCCTTTCAATAGGCTTGGCACAGCAGCGTTCTCTCTTGTGAATGGGCCCTTAAACGTTACATTTGTGAACGGACATCAAAAAAAAAGAGATTCTTGATGACCTATTATCCCCGCCCTAAGGCGTAGCGCCTATTTTTTTAAGACTGTCTATTGTTTTTAAGACTATTTGGTTGATTTTATATGTACGCCAGTGAAGGCGTCTTATCTGCGAGGTGAAAGTCTGCGTCAGGAGCTAGTCTCAGTGGCTCCTGTAACCGAAGGTAACTGCGTCGCCGAGAGGTGTGGTGGAGAGCAACATGGCGGTGAACGAGTAGTCCATAGGTTGACGAACCTGTTTTGGCCTTGTAACGAGAAGAGCATCCATATATATTGCGAATCCCGCCTGGGAACACTGCCGAGTCTGCGCTAACTGAAACTGCGACGTATGGTGGCAACCTGGGGTAGCCTTTAGCCCGAATAACTGACAGGCGAAGATGGTAGTTATGGGGTGATTGAGGGTGGAATGTTCGGAAGGTAAGACGAGATAAGCTGGGAGGCCCCGTCTGGTAATGTGAGCTGACGGGGATTTAGAGCCCTCATAGTACCGAAATACCGACCAATGGGTTGGCAAGAGGCTTGGTCAGCATAAACCAGGTTTAGGAAAGGAGGGTAGGGAGATGAACGAGAGGGGTACTTATGGAGCAAATCAGGCCGTCAATGCGCAAAACGCTAAATAAGGTCAGAAGTGTTGTACTGAAGCGAAGTTTGGATGCCTCTTATGCTGGCCGCGCTGGTAACGGCGTTAAAGGAGGAAAATAGATCTTTAATTCTAACTTCGCGATCAAAGGTTAATCACGATAGATGTTAAAAGGCGAAGGAAAATATAACGATTTCCGAATCTAGTTTTGGCGGCTATAACCAACCCTAGGGAGCGCGCTAATCTCACTGTAGACCTCATTAACCGGAGAGCTGTGTGCGGGAAAAGCTGGCCCGGTTCGGAGGGGGAGGGGCACCCCTTCCCTACCCCTATTTTTTTACTCTCTGCTCGCTTTTTGGGCCCATCTTCGCGAGTCTTCTCAATATATGATCGAAGCGCAAAAAACTCTGAAAAGCAAAATAATCTAAAAAATTAACTAGTAATAATACAATGTTAAAAATTTAAAGACTGATAAAGGGGTACTTTTTGCGCTTCGAGCAATATATGTAAATCCATAATGTTGATCAAACGGAAAAAACTCATTTATAACATATGAAAATTGCATGTAAAATTATTTTGACTATCTTAAATTTGGAGGTTTTTTCAGGATGAGCAATGTTAAAGCCATGATATCTAAAATTTTGATATTTAATCTTTTAGCCAAGGGTGCGCCAGTAAAGAGAACAACTATTGTTGTCACTCGGATAACTAGGGTTGAGGCGCGGTTAGCTTAGCTAAAGCCAGGCTAAATCTCCATATGGATCTTTGGCTATTTTTCCTCACGAGAAAGCGGGCGATCTTGATAAAAGTACCGATTTTAAAGATACCCTTCGAGCAAAAAGACGTAGACTTTATTGCCGGCGAATTAAGCCAAATGCTCTTAACCGGGCGATTGTCCATGGGGAGAAGGGTTAAGGCTTTCGAGGACCAATTTAAAGACTTCGTTGGAGCTCAATATGCCGTTGGGGTTTCCAACGGCACGGCCGCCTTGGAATTAATATTTAGAGTCTTAGACGCCCCCAAAGGGTCAGTGGCCGTGCCGGCCAACACTTTCATGGCTACTGCTTTGGCCCCCATGGCTTGCGGTCATAAGATATTACTAATTGATAACGATCCCGATTATTTTCAAATGTCGCCTATTGATTTGGCCGGTAAAATAAGAAACGACACTCGGGCCGTGGTCTTAGTCCATTTAGGCGGCTTTATCTCCCCTAAGTGGCGGGAAATTGCCGATATCGCTGAGCAAAACGGGGCGATCTTTATAGAAGATGCGGCCCACGCCCATGGGGCCGAGGCAGGTAAATTTAAGGCCGGCAACTTCGGACTGGCGGCAGCCTTTTCCTTTTATCCCACCAAAGTGCTAACCACCGGCGAAGGCGGCAT
>JAITQT010000001.1 GCA_031288745.1 Deltaproteobacteria bacterium | reverse complement strand
GTACATAAAATTGATATTAACTTTAAATAATAAGCTATTAATTTAAGAACATATGGGTACATAAAAAAAATTTGTCCATATATTTCAATCGTTTACTCTTTTCGCGAGGGAACTTCGGTCTATAAGAACGCAAAAAAACTTTTTTAATGTATTTCATAGTAAATATTTTTATCATCAGATAAAAACTTTTATTTATTTATTGTTATAATAAAAAGTATTTTTATTAATTAATCACAAGAATTTTAATCAACTAAAGGTCAAGGTAAAACTGCACCAGGGCCAAAATACTTGGCTCCTCACCCCCCGCTGTCGTCTTTATATTCCTCTTCAGACGCGTGGGCGTACTTAGTTAGATTACACGAATTTATCTTAGTGTAGAGCGTGCGCCGAGTGACTCCCAAAAAGTCGGCCGTTTTCTGCTTGTGCCCGTCGAAATAATCTAAGGCGTAGCTCACCGCTTCGCATTCGGCTGCGGCTAGAGTCTTAGGTAATGGTGCTCCGAGCGGCACACCAATTTTAGTTGAGCGTTCGCCTAAAATTAGCTTTTCAGGGAGATCCCCTTCTTTCACCTCATCGCCACTAGCCATGATCACGGCCCATTCCATGACGTTTTCTAGTTCTCTGACATTACCAGGCCAATGATAACCCTTAATAATTTCTAAGGCTTTGTGGTCAATGGAGGCTACTTTTTTACCGTTTTTTAAGGCTTGTCGCTTAATAAAGTGTAAAGAAAGCTCCTCCAAATCTTCCACCCTTTCTCTCAACGGGGGAACCCTAACCACAAAAGTTAGCCGATGAAATAGATCTAGGCGAAAAAACTTGTTAGCCACTTCCTCTTCCAAATTACGGTTGGTGGCGGCGATAAACCTAACGTTGACCTTAATAGCCTCGTCGGTCCCTAAGGGCTGTATCTCGCCCTCTTGTAAGGTTCTTAGAATCTTAACCTGAAATTCTGGACTAGTTTCTCCTATCTCGTCTAAAAAAACCGTGCCCCCGTCGGCATGTTTAATTATGCCGGGGCGATCGCTATTGGCCCCGGTGAAGGCCCCTTTCTTATGCCCGAACAAGGTGTCCTCCACTTGCTCGCGGTAGACAGAAGTACAATTACAAGTTAAAAAGACGTGGCCAGCCCTATTGCTCTTGGCCCAGATGGTTCTAGCCACCAATTCCTTACCCACGCCGCTTTCTCCGGTGATAAGGACGGTGCTATCGGTAGTAGCTACTTTTTCAATAGTCCTAAGCATGCTATTTAAAGCTGACGAAGAGCCGACTATGACCTTGTGATCGCCTATGATCCCCGCTTTCTTTTCTTCTTTAAGCTTAAAATGCTCTAAGGCGTTATCTATTTTTAATTTTAAGACGTCGATATCTAGATCGCCCTTAATCAAAAAATCATAGGCCCCCATCTTCATCGCTTCGACTGCGTCGCTAACGGTGCCGTAGCCGGTAAACATGATAACCGGGGTCTGCTCGTTTTTAGTGTCAGCCTCTAAAGAAGCCTTTTCCTTATTTTCTCCTTTTTTGACGTAGGCTAAGGTCTCTAAGCCGTTGAGACCATCCATGCGCACGTCCATCAAAATGAGGTCGAATTTTTTCTTAGAAGCCCAGCTAGCCCCCTCGAGGCCATTTTTAGCCATAGTTACGTTAAAACCCATGTCTTTTAAAATAATGCCATAGGCCGAGCGATGGTCGTAATCGTCGTCGACCAATAAAATAGAAACTGACATGAGCCCTCCGAAAAATGCCGGAATTAGAAGCGCCGGTTTTTTTTCAATCAAGATTTAGCCAAAAAAAAGCGCCTCCGCCTTAGGCGCAAAAAAAACGAGGTCGCTTTTATTTTGGGCGCGGCCAAGGCTTTAATCAGAGGTAGGAGGTAGGTTTGCCCCGCCGTCCTCCCACACCACCTAGGCATGCCGTTCGGCACCGGGCGGTTCGGTTGTCCAATATTGATCGAAGCGCAAAAACCCCTTAAAAGCAATGTAGTCTAAAAAATTAACTAATAATAAGGCCCTGTTACAAATTTAAGGACTGATAAAGGTGACTTTTTGCGCTTCGATCAATATTAAGCATGACGTTTCCTGTTAAGCCAAGATGCGTTCTAACAGGTCAGTCGACATCCTACTTTTCTCGTTGTTCCCGCCTATTGCTACTGAGGTTTCCATACTAAGCCCTTCCCTATTCCTCTTGGTTTCCAACCTACCATCCTCGGGATAGCCCACTTCGCCTGAGGTTTTCTGCGCTATACGTAAAATTACCATTTCACATTTAAGTGAACAACTACCGTTGTGCCCTTCCCAGAGTTCGTCCCTTCGGTACTATGGCTTGTGCTAACTTCTAACGCCACAATGGCCCGTTACCGGACACTTTGCCAATTTAATGGCCACGTGAGATCTGACCCTGGTTAAAGCGCTAACTTTCCCCTCACCTAACCCACCGCATTTACATCCATGAGTTCGGGCAGTATTGAACTTCGCTTTGTTTGATAAGCTCATCCGCTCATCTCTCCCTGTGCGATTTGAGGTTCGTAGGGCCGAGGGTTTGCCTCCGGCTCTTTCGGATTGAGCCTCACGGCTAACACCCTAGCCTTCGGCTACATTCTACTGCCAAGTCTGGAGCAGACGTTATACCGCTCAAGCTAGCGCCCCTAACGGGCACACAAAACTTAGGTGCTTTTGGCACCTAAATAAGCGTCGGTGACGACGGGATTGTTTAACAGATTAGGTGCGCTATCTACGATAACCAAACGCCCCACGTCCAACACGTAACCCCTAGAGGCAAGTTTTAGGGCTGCCCTGGCGTTTTGCTCGACCAAAATTATGGTCACTCCACTTGAGTTTATATCGGCTATGGCCTGGAAGATGGATTTTACTAATAATGGAGCTAAACCTAAGCTAGGCTCGTCTAAAAGTAGAACCGAGGGCTCGGCCATTAAAGCACGGCCAATAGCCAGCATCTGCTGCTCCCCCCCCGACAAGGTGCCGGCCATTTGAACCTTTCTCTCCTCAAGGCGAGGGAAAAGGTCCATGACCTTTTTATAAGTTTTTTCGGACCAGCGTTTTTTGGAAAAGGCACCTAATTTCAAGTTTTCCTCAACCGTCATAGGCCCAAAGACCCTACGGCCTTCGGGGACCTGGGCTATGCCCCTTTGAACCACCTCGTGACTTCTTAAAGTGTCGAGCCTTTCTTTTTTAAAGTATATGGCCCCGCTTTTAGGGCGAACCAAGCCGGATATGGCCATAAGGGTGGTGGTCTTGCCGGCCCCATTGGCCCCTAATATGGCCACCAGTTCCCCTTGCTTAACCGTAAGGCTTAAGCCGTGGATAGCTTCTACGCCTCCGTAAGAGACCTTTAAATCTATTAGCTCTAACATTAATTACTACCGATCGTCATCAACCCCAAGATAAGCCTCTATAACCTTGGGGTCCTTTTGAATATCTTGAGGTTCACCTTGGGCGATTAAAAGACCGTTTTCCATGACTAAGAGTTGGTCGCAAACGTGCATAACAAAGCTCATATCGTGCTCGATGAGGAGCACGGTTATATCTCTATCGCGAATGTTAAAAACTAGTTTCCTAAGCTCTATCGTCTCTTGCTCGTTCATCCCTCCAGCCGGCTCGTCTAAAATCAATAGTTTAGGCTCGGTGGCCAAGGCCCTAGCAATTTCAAGCCTTCTTTGATCTCCGTAGGGCAAGGACCCGGAGCTAGAGCGCCATAAACGAGCCAAGCCCACGAACTCTAGCTCACTCATAGCCCTATCAATAACTAACTTTTCTTCCAACCTCTGGGAAGGTAATCTTAAAACCGAGGAAATTAGGCCCGAGCGCATCCGGCAATGGCAGCCTGACAAGACGTTTTCCAAGGCCGAGAGCTTGGGAAAGAGCCTTATAGTCTGAAAGGTCCTAGCCACGCCTAAAGTAACTACCTTGTGGGGCTTAAGGCCGCTAATGGAGTGGCCAGAAAAAAAAATATGCCCGTCGTCTGGCTTAATCGAACCGGTAATGAGGTTAAAAACCGTGGTTTTACCAGCCCCATTGGGCCCAATGAGCCCCACCACGCTCCCGCGCTCCACTCCGCAACTAACTCCGCCCACGGCCACTAGCCCGCCGAAGGTTTTGGTAACATTACTTAAAGATAAAATTCTCATCAAAACACCGTCTGGGGCCCTCTCTACCCTATCGAAGAGACTCTCGTTACTAGCGAACCTCGGCGTAAAAAAGGCAACTAATAGAGAGGGCCATTTTTAAACCCGGGCCATAAAGCCCAACAAAATTTGGTAACGCTAGGAAAAGGCGCGCTGAAGGCTTAAGCTTAGAGAACGCCATTAGGCCTTGAGGTTAGCCTAAATTTTTGTACTTAGTTTTTTTGGCTACGACCACTAAGCATTCGAAATAAGCCTTTAATCCCCTTTAGAGCCGTAGCGCTCAGCCCAAGGCTCAGGGAGGCAAAAACGGGCCGGTTTAGGGGGGATTAATCCCTGGGGTCTAAAGATCATCATGACAACCAAGGCGGCCCCAAAGATCAAAAACCGTTTATCTTGAAAGTCCCTCAAAATTTGTGGTAGGCCCATAACTAGAAAAGAGCCCAAAAGAACTCCTTTTTGGCTGCCGCTGCCGCCCAATATGACAATGGTAAATAAGACCACCGATTCCCCAAAATTAAAGGATTCCGGGCTTACAGTGCGCAGACGGCAAGCAAAGACCGTACCGGCCACCCCAGCCCAGGCGGCACCGACCACGAAGGCCAAGAACTTATAGAAGGTCGTGTTGATTCCCATATTTTCCGCAGCCACGGCGTCTTCTTTTATAAACTTGAGGGCCCTACCAAAGCGAGAATTTTCTAACCAGTTAAATAAAATTAACGATAAAATCACCATAAACCAAATAAAATAAAAAAAATGATGGGGCTTGGTAAGCTTAAAACCAAAAAACGAGGGACGGGCAATGCCAAATAGGCCGCTGGGACCACCAGTTAAGCCGAAGATATCGTTAGTAAGGGCAATGCGAACGATTTCCACTATCCCAATGGTCACTATTAAAAGATAATCGCCTCGCAAATGGATAATGGGCCCGGCCAACACCGCAGCCACAAAGCCAGCCGCCAAGGCGGCCACGGGCATGGTGGCCATGATAGACCAACCGTGGTTAAGATTTAATATAGCCGTGGTATAGGCCCCGACCGCAAAAAAAGCGGCGTGCCCCATATGAAACATTCCGGCCTGCCCTAAAATAAGATTTAGCGACAAGGCCAGCATGGTGTATAGGCCAATGTTGTTTAAAACATCTACCCAATACGGGGCCGACTCCAGGCCTAAGGCTGATAAAAGCCAAGGAATGGATAGAAAGAGTAAGATGGAGAGGTAGGTTAAAAGCTTACCTAAGGCAGAGCTTTGAAAATTAGAAGCGCTCACAGTTTCTCGGCCACCCTTTCGGGCAATAAGCCGGTGGGCCTAAAGACCAATATCAAGATTAAGACCACGAAAGTTAGGGCGTCTTTCCAGGCCACCGAAACATAAGCCGCGCCCAGGGCCTCTATTAGCCCTAAGAGTAAGCCCCCGATCATAGCCCCGGGGATGTTACCGATGCCCCCAATAATGGCCGCCGTAAAGGCCTTAAGGCCGTAGAGCTGACCCATAATAAAATTAATCTGACCGTAATAGAGGCCCACCAACAGACCAGCCAAGCCGCCCAAGGCTGGCCCGATGATAAAGACCACGGCAATAACGCGCCTTACGTCGACGCCCATGAGCTTAGCCGCACCTTGGTCGATAGCCGCAGCCCGAATGGCTAAGCCTAGCTTAGTGCGGTGGATAAAGGCATAAAGCGCGGTCATAACCACGACAGCAAAGAGAAAGACTAAGATCCTAATTAGCGGCACGTTTTGCCCAAAGAGGTTAACAATGACGTTGGGGAGTAAATCGGCCCCATAGGCCCTATACTGGGCCCCCCACTTAATCATGATAGCGTTTTGAAGAAAGATAGAGGCCCCCAAAGCTGATACCACGGCCGAGAGCCTATCGGAGTGGCTAAGTGGCCTATAGGCCGCCCTTTCCAAAAGGTGCCCGGCTAAGGCCACTAAACTCGCCACCATGATTATAGTTAAGGCTATGGCCATAGGGGGGCCTAAGCGCCCCCCTAAGTTCATGGTTACTAAAAGACTATAGCCTATATAGGCACCTAAGGCGAAGAGTTCTCCGTGGGCGAAGTTAATAAGCTTCATCACTCCATAGACCATCGTGTAGCCCAAGGCTATCAAGGCATAAATTCCGCCGACGGTCAAACCATTGCTCAGCTGTTGGAAAAAAAAGTCCATCTAAGCTACTCCAGAGAAGACAATCAGCTCTATCGAAGCAGAAAGCGCCCCTCGGCGTCTACTTGATAGAGTCGGTAAACCTCCCCTAGGCGATCGCCTATCTCATTAAAAGAAATCTGACCGGAAAGACCTTGGAAGTCAAGATCGTTAGTAAGATAAGAAGCGATGCGGCTAGAATCTGGGCCCACTATCTTAATGGCCTCGACTATAACCAAAAAGGCATCTCCAGCCAAGACTGACCAAACCGAACTTGGTAAAGAACCGTATTTATCACTATAAGTTTTCATAAACTTTTTAGCCGAATCGGTTGTCATATCGCTTAGGGCGGGAGGACTTATAAAGTAATACCCGGAAGCGGCCTCCTTACCGGCGATTTCTACCAAGGCGGTGTTGTTAGTGGCGTCTCCTCCAATCATCGGGACGTTCCATTTCATATCGAACTTTTGCCGAAGTAATAGCGCTGCCTCTGGATAATAGCCGGTAAAGACGATAACCTCTGGGTTCGTCTCCTTAATTTTCGTTAAGGAAGCGTTAAAATCCCTATCCCCCGGGGTAATGGCGTCAAAGAAGACCACTCCCACATTGGAGTGCTCAAAGATATCCTTAGCCTCGTCGGCTAGGCCCTTGGAATAAGAAGTGTTGTCATGGACCATAGCCACCTTTTTAAAGCCCAGGCCTTCTACCCGAGCAGCCAGGACCCGGCCTTGCTCGTCGTCGCGGGGGCAAGTCCTAAAAAAGCGCTTAAGGCCCTTGGCGGTTAACCTAATCGAGGTCGAACCCGTGGCCACCTGGACTACCCCGGCCTCGTCGTAAATATCCTGGGAGGCTTCCGTCACCGAAGATCCATAGGTGCCCACTACCGCTGAAACCCCGGAGGTCACAAGTTTCTGGGCCGCTAAGGCCGCCTCTTTGGGAGTACCACCGTCGTCGCCCACGATTATGCTCACCTGGACCCCGTCTATCCCGCCGGCAGTGTTAATCTCATCGGCCAAGAGTTCAACCACTCTGACCATGTCTTGCCCCTCCGAGGCCCAAGCTCCGGTCACGGGGGCCATAAGCCCGATTTTAATCTCGTCGGCCGCAAATGCTGTTGCGCCTAAACACCAAGAGGCGATAAAGGCCCACATCAAAAAACCAAAAATCTTCTTGCTCATAAATGCTCCTAAAACTCCTTGAAAGTTAATAAAATAGCTGCCGTGACAGATAATAGCCAGCGGCCGCATAAGGTTAAGGGTAAAGCCTTAAAAAAGGGATCCGACAAAGGTTATAGGGGAAGTAACCGTTCACCAAGTCTTATTTCCCCACGTTGCGGCTGGTAGCGACTTTCGAGTTGTAATTAAGTTTTAGCCTACCCTTAAGATCTTAACATTAGTTCTTTGGAGGTTTCTACTTAGCTCTCTGCTCCAACCATAAATTTTAACTTGGATTAATTGGGATATTACCAATAAAAAAGGACCACTTCTGGTAACGAAATTTCAATTTTTTTTACCACTATTAAAGTATACCACCTCTGGCCGCTTTCTAGTTTGTCCAAACATAGACGGTTAAATCTGTCCAAGGAATGACGGGAAACTTGTTCTCTTTCTAAACGATATTTAAGTTAGTTTTTTCCTTAAAAGTAAATTTTTTTGGCCCAAAGCAAGATTGTGGCCCCATCTGGTAATTTTTATTTTTTTTCCACAGGTGGTATACTTTTTCGTGGTAAAAATAGACCAGTATGGTCTCCTTTTTACTGGTAATATCCATACGTATTTTTTGGCTGGTCTAAGGTTCCATAGCTTAGGAAAAAAACTTCTATGGCCTTAATCATCATCCAAAGGTCGGCCTTACTGGTTATTTCAAAGGGTGAGTGCATCGAAAGGACCGGGGCCCCGCAATCGACCACGCTAAGACCGTAAGCGGCTAGAGATAAGGCCACCGTGCCTCCGCCACCTTCTTCTTGTTTGCCTAAAAGAGAGCTTTGCCAAACGATGGAGTTTTTATCAAAGATTTGGCGGATAAAGGCCATATACTCGGCCCTTGCTTCAGAAGCCCCGTATTTACCCGCACTACCGGTGTAGCGAGTAAGGCACGGCCCAAAGCCTAGCTTTCCGGCATTAAGCTCGTCGTGGGTCTCTTTAAAGGTGGGATCTATAGCCGCCTCGACGTCGGCTGAAAGGCACCAACTATTGGCCAAAGCCGTCTGAACGTCGAGCCAACGAGGTTCGTAGCCACTAGCGTCCAGTGAAGAAGCGACCAAGCGCTGAATAAAATTAGTCTCGGCCCCGGTGGAACCGTAACTACCTATTTCCTCGCGATCAAATATTATCAAAAGAAGGGGTCTATACGGATGTTTAACTTTTAAGAGGGCTTTAACCGCGCAATAAACATTTAATCTATCGTCTTGGGCGTAGCCACCTATGAGCGAACGGTCAAAACCGACCTCTCTAGCGGGCCCAGCGGGGACAAGCTCAAGCTCGGAGCTTATCAGATCGTCCTGCTTAAGGCCCCAGCGATCCTCCAAAATCTTTAAAATAGCGCTCTTAAGCCTATTTTTTTTCTTAAACTCTCCCTCTGGCTTGGAAGCGGCCAAGACGTTTAATTTTTCAGCCGGAAAGGCCTCGCTAAGCCTTTTATCGCGCTGAACTTTACGATCTAAATGCGGCAGGATATCGGTGACCGTAAGCACCGGATCGCCCGGGTCCTCGCCCAAGCGCACTTCCACGCTCCGTCCATCTTTAAGGGCGCAAAAGCCCCAGAGGGCTAAAGGTCTGGTTAGCCATTGAAACTTTTTTAACCCTCCATAAAGGTTACTCTTTAATAGACCCAGCCCTAAATCCTCATAAAGGCATTTTGGTTTAAGATCGAGCCTAGGGGCATCTCCGTGAACCACGACCACGTTAAAGCCCTCACTCGGGGAAAAACGCCCTGGCACGTAAAGCCCTAAAAGTTTTCCGTGATGGAGCATATAGCCCCCTCGAGCATAATTGCTGCTGACTTCAAACTCGGCTAGGCCCGCTTCAGCGGCCCAATTTAGTATGGTTGAGGCCACAACCCTTTCAGTCTTGTTTGCGCTTAAAAAGTTCCGATAATCGAGGCTAGTCTCTTCTACCGAGAGTAGCTCTTTATCGGATAAGATATCCCAAATTGATTTCTGGCTCTCTTCCTCTGTTATCTCGACGTTGTTTTCGACCTTCTTGGGAACGGCTTTCTTTTTTTCCGCCATTAGTCCTCCGCATGGCCCTTTTACTGGTACCTGCCTTTAGTTAGTAGTTATTTTTTAGAATAAACCCGCTTATTGATTAAGTAGGCGGGATTGGGGCCAAAATAAAAAAGGGCCCAAACTCCCTTTGGTATGGGTATTTTGAGCCTTTAATAAAAAAACAATATTTTCTCAACCAAATCGTTTTTAGGCCTTATAAGGCTACTTTTTCCAAGGATTATTAACCAAGCCTATGTTGCCTTGGAAGGCCTTAAAAAAAATAGAAAAAAATTGGCTCACCCGATAATTTATAACATTTTTCCGGCCGCGATCCAAATATTTTTGGCCTCTCTATTAGCCAGAGCACCGAAACACATTAGGAGCGCTTATTGCTTAAGAAAAATCTGAGCGCAATTAAAGCGCCCGGAGCGGCCCACATGACAACCGACGCCCAAGCGGTTGTATTCGGTTTCTAATATAACCTTACGGTGGCTCGGGGAATTCATCCAACCACTCATAAAGGCTTCAGGGTCCTTAAAGCCCTGGGCCAGATTCTCAGCGGCCTTGAAAAAGCGTATTTCTATCTCGTTTAAAACCGTCTCCCATTCTAGCCCTTGGGGCCGGACGTGCCCAAATTTTGAATCCAGTTCTAAAGCTCTAACGTAGGCAGCCTCAGCCGCTTGATTGCTCCATAATAGCGGGGTTAGGCCGTTTTTTTTCCGAACTTGATTAACTAGGCTAAAGATCTCCCTAGGGACCTCCACTATATCGACAATGGGCATAGAAAACAAAATGAAGATTAAATGACGCTCATCTGAGAGTTCGACCACGCTTAAGCCTAGGCGGGTATAGCCGGGATAGAGGATTTCTTGTCTATCGGTAGGCTTACTTAATAAGGACTTAATCAAATAATCGGGCTCGGCCCGGCCCAAAACCAACACCCCCTGAACCACCCGACCTTTTAAGTTTAAGCGATCGAAGACCTCGCCGAGGAATAAATTTTGGGTAAAATTAAAACCAAGAGAAAAATCCTCAGGGGAACTCTCCGTTTTTATTATATTATCAATCGCCTCAGCTGCGGCTGTGTCTAAAAGCTCGTCGGGTAAGAGTATTTTTAAGCCTATTCGGGCTCGTTGTAAGTTGATGGCCTTGATTAGCTCTAGAGCGAACGATTTAGAGTTATTTTCCGCTACTTGAGGGTCTCTAGTGAGAGCTTGGCTAGGAAAACTAAAAAAGTTTAAAAGAAGGACTATTACTAAAAATAATTTATATTTTAAAATCATAATAATATTATTAATATAAAACGCGTTTTTTTTACTATAAAAGATCTAAAAAAATCTTAGAAAAAATATTTTAGGTTTAGTCAAACACTCTATTTAGCCCTTGCGACTATAAAAGCCGTGGCTAAGAGTTCGCCCTTGAAGGCGGAACTAATTATCTTTGATGGTCCAATACTACTTTCGAACAAAAATCACTAAAACTCAATTGAAACTTAAAGCTATGATCAAAGAAAAGATCGGTTATTTAAAAATTGATCAATTAGGTAAATTAAACCAAAAAAAAGCAATCAATAAACACATAGGAACTAAGCGCCTTGCACCTTAACCGTTTTAAGCTTCCTTACTTCCTCAAAGGTAAGAGAGATATCCCAGATCATATCCCAAATAACGCCCATCAAGGTCGATAGCTCCAAGCTTTCAATGATCAAGGCAAAACGTTCTCCGCCGGCTACCAAAATAGCCACCTTTTGGTCGTAGATATACAAATCCGGGCTATGAGGTGGGATTATCTTAGGAAAGTAACGCACCTCGCGTAGGTATTGTTCGGAGGCCATAAAAATTGGATCGTCGTCCATATCAGCGTCTCTAGTCCGAATAGAACGCGATTTGATGCCTTTTTGAAGGCGAGTCTTAATAGCCTGCCGAGCCGACTCGTGGCTTTCCACAGCCAATTGAGCATCTAAGGAGCCAAAGTACCGATAAGAGTTGCCTTTAATATTTATTAATTCGTCAAAAACGGTGGTGCTAGCGGCCTGGCCTTCGTAATAACTTATCCTAGGATTAGCCGGCCCAGAACCATAAAGGGCCTTTAATTCTGGCATAATGCGCTTAATAGACTTAAGCCTATCTTCGATTAAACGGTTAATTATTTCAGGGTCGCAAGCCTTATAGCGCCTTTTAGAGCCCAAAAAATCTATAGACACCATATTTTTAGCCACCAACTGATCCATTAAAGCATAAACGTTACTGCGATTAAGACCCGTTGTGGAAGCCAGTTGACTAGCGGTCTGCCCTCCGCTTTTAAGTACGGCTAAATACAAGGTGGTTAAATTCTTATTTAGGCCAAGGGCGGCTAAATCATTTTCAGTAATCATCTTCGTCCTCGCCAATAGACCGCAGGGGCTGCCCGGGGCTGGAAGTTTACTAAAAAAACTAATCAGGCAGACCTCCTTGCATCTAAATTTTTAAAAAAAATAAGATCAATCGCTAAGCTAAAGTAGGCCTGCCCAATAGAAGGGCCAGCTAAAAGCCACTCCTCGCTAAGGCTTCAATATTAATAGAAAAAGCGTAGGAACCATCTTTACATTTATTTTACTATATTCTAGAAAAAAGAAAAAGCTGAAATTTTTTTATCAAATTAAGTCAAAAAAAATCGACAAATTTTTTAATTTTTCTTAGTTTACTTGAAAGTCACGATATTAAAGCTCACGCTTAAGAAATAAAAATCTCCGACCTGTTCCCCAATCGGCCTAGCCCTCGGACCAAAAGTCTCGCCTAGCTTTTAGGCCAGGCTTAAATCTCAAAATATTATTTCCCTATCTAATAATCACTTTTAAGGGCTAAAACTGCAAAGCCGTCTTTTAATACTATCATGGTAACCGTTCACCAAGTCTTTTTTTCCCCACGTTGCGGCTGGTAGCGACTTTCGAGTTGTAATTAAGTTTTAGCATACCCTTAAGTTCTTAACATTGAACGAAGCGCAAAAACCTCTTAAAAGCAAAATAATCTATCAAATTTACTAGTAATAATAATTTGTTAAAAATTTAAGGCCCGATAAAGAGGACTTTTTGCGCTTCGATCAACATTAGTTCTTTTAACGTTTCTACTTAGCTCTCTGCTCCAACCATATATTTTAACTTTGATTAATGTTAAAATTACTAAGCTCCTATAGGGGGCTACATTGCTGCAGGATGGGTCGTCCCTTTCAATAGGCTTGGTACCGCAGCGTTCTCTCTTGTGAACTGGCCCTTAACGTTCACATTTGTGAACGGACACCTATCATGCTTAACGGTAAGAAAAACCTTGACTAGACGAGAGATTTCGGTTTTAATAAAACGCTTGATTGGATAGCTAATTGACCAAAGCAATTTTCTAAAATATTTTTAACCGTTCGCCAAAGTGATTTAAGGCTGCGATGGCTATATTTTCCTAAAGTCGGAAGATTGAACGACAGGCCCATAAAATTAAGAACCAATACTGTTACTCTTTTTTGGCGATGTAGCTCAGCCGGTTAGAGCATGCGGCTCATATCCGCAGTGTCCGGGGTTCAAGTCCCTGCATCGCCACCATTCTTAGTTTTCTTAAAGGTCCGTAACTAACGTTAAGGACCTTTTTTATTAGGCGGAATAAGGGCTTTAGCTAATTTTGCCTTTGTCAACATTCGCGATAATTTATTGACAACCACAAAATTTTGGGGCATAATCGGGGCATAAATTTTTTTTTCTGCGGTGTTTTATGCCCCACTTTATTAACGGAAATTACCATAAAAAAACTCACCCCTCAAACCAAGCCATACAAGCTTTTCGATTTAGACGGACTACATCTCGAAGTTTTTCCAAACGGCAATAAGTTCTGGCGTCTCAGGTCTAGGACTAAAGGCAAAGACACACGAATTTCGTTGGGTCGATGGCCTCAAATTACCCTTAAAATGGCCCGTGAGCTGGCGGCAAAAAAAAAGGTGGAAAAGTTATTGGGGGTGAAGAGCGTCGTTAGCCCCTCAACAATAGACATTGTAACAAAGGAATGGAAAACAAAGTTTTTCCCAGCGTTAGCGCCTAGAACAGTAAAAAAATTAGAGCTACGGCTAAACAAATATATTCTGCCTACCTTCGGCCACTTAAGCGTGGATGAGCTGAACCCCAAGATCATTCTTGCGGAACTTTTGCGCCCTATCGAAGATGCAGGCTTTAACGAAACAGCCCATCAAGTTCAGTCTATTATAGGACGTATCCTTCGCTACGCCGTAGCGTGCGGCTATTGCGAACGTGATTCTACGCAAGACCTAAAGGGAGCTCTCGCGCCGGTCGTCGTTAAGCACAGACCTACGATCGTTGATAAGACGAAAATAGGCCGCTTGATAACCGACATTCACAGTTATCAAGGGTCTGTCTCTGTTACCTTCGCTCTAAGGGTCCTACCTTACGTTTTCGTTCGGCCTGGGGAATTACGGCATGCCCAATGGCACGAAATAGATTTAGAGGCAGCGCTATGGACTATCCCAGCGGAAAAGATGAAGATGCGCTCTCGCCACCTGGTACCCCTATCTACCCAGGTGGTCTCTATATTGACCGAGCTTAAAAAAAATACGGGCCCCGATGGATTCCTGTTCCCCGGGGCCCGCACAAAATGTAAACCTATTTCTGACGTAGCCATTAACGCCGCGCTCGGTTATCTAGGTTACGCACGAGATGAAATCTGCGGCCATGGTTTTCGAGCAATGGCTTCAACCCTACTAAATGAGATGGGTTTCGCCTCCGATTGGATAGAACGGCAGCTGGCCCACTGCGAAAGAAATAACGTTCGGGCGGCCTATAATCATGCCGAGTATCTACCCGAACGTCGGAAGATGATGCAACAATGGGCTGACTTCTTAGATTCGCTTCGAGCCTAAGTATTAAGACCCTTCTTCTTGCAAGCCTCGATCCACTCCAATATGGCTCGTTTAGACCAGACGGAAATACGGTCACCGATCTTTATCTGTTTTGGGAAATTATGAGTTTTAATAAATTTATAAATTGAGGTCGTCTTAACACCAAGTAGCTCACGAACTGCCGGGAGTCGAAGATACTGGTCGCCATGGTCAGGGTCGTGAAGATACTGCTCTTCGTCATGAATCTTTTCTTGGCAGGTCATCTGTTATCATCTCCAGTAAGCTCGTCCTCCATCGGCGCAGAGGAAAATTTATTTTCAAAAGTTATAAGGCCTGCCGACTCGGCCTGGTTTAGGGTTAGACCATATCCTTTTTCGATAATTTTTAGTAGTGTATTGTTTCTTATGTCGTAGCCAGTTTCGAGACGAATTAAGGTAAGGGTACTAACTTTAGCTTTCTTGGCCAGTCGAGCCAAGGTAAGGAGCCGTCTGTTTCGATAGGGTCGAAATGCTTCAAAGCAAATTTTCATACTAACCTCGCTTTAGAACGTGTAATGGTGGAAGATCGTCCGGTTTTAAATTAAAATAGCGGAGTATTACGTTATAGGCTTCCCTTGCGCCATAACAGACGGCGGTACGGTAGCCGTTTTTTTCGAGTTGTTCGAGGAAAAGTTTTTGCCTCTCAGATAATCGGCCTCCGACCGTGCGCTTCATTTCTATGTAGAGGCCGTGGTAAGATTCAACGGCGTTGGCCACCACTATATCGGGACACCCTGGTTTTACACCTAGCTGCTGTAAGCGGACCGCTGTGATCTTATTTCTCCATCCACCGTTGGGGACTGCATAGTAAAGAAACCAGGGCCTCGTATGTTGCACGTGATTTAGCCAGTCGGTTAAGGCTATCTGTTCTTCGTCTTCCGTGGGCACGAAAGTCATCTTTTTAGAAGACAGGCCTGCCGAGGTCTTATCTAATTTCTGCCATTGTGTGTGTGTTAAACGGAGCATGTTTTCAACGGCAATATTCTTATTTTACAAGTATCGGTCCTATCTATGGTTATAATAGCTTTGACGCCCCAGACATCTATGAATATCGACTTAAGCCAGCCAGTGTGGTAGTACATGAACGATATAAGAAACGATAGGCTTACATCTATGCCGCTTTCCCGCCTTAGCTCATCAATAAGTCTGTTAGGATTCTGATTTTCGTAAGAGGGTATCGGCTTTATCACCTTAAGAATCGACCAAAGTGTGTGGATCTCCTGTGTCTTTTCCGTAACGGCAGGCTCAAAATAAGACGTGAAATTTTCAAAAGTCATGTTGTGAAAGCTCTCAAGTGATAAAATCATAAAAACACCCTATTTAAGTTTAAATTCTTGTTTAATAAACAATAAAAAAAATAGTACAATATAAATAAAAGTCATTCGTGCAAAATATATTTCTGACGTAATATGTACTAATTTAACATTACAAATGGTTAACACAAATCTATAATTTGTTATTATAAAAAAAACCAATAATATAAAAATGATCGAAGCGCAAAAAGTCCCCTTTATCAGTCTTTCAATTTGTAACATAGTCTTATCACTAGTTAATTTTTTAGACTATTGTGCTTTTAAGAGGTTTTTGCGCTTCGATCAAAAATAAGAACGGACGCTATATTGCTTTTCATGTTCTGACCTACTATATGTGCATTTTTTCTATGAGTGGACTTAAAATATCATTGATTTGGTTTTTTTTCTGGCTCAGCTGGTTAAGTGATTTGTTTCGGGTTGGCAATAACTGAAGCTTATCAAATGCGTCCAATTCTTTGGCAAATTTAGACTTGACCTCAGGGGGCCACCATTCCTCGAAGAGGACTTTTTCGTGTGCAAAATACTCTCCACATGCGTCTATTTCCAGTGGCCCTGTTACAATAGTTGGCTTATAGAAATATTGCTGAAAATAATGGAGGTAATGGACCAAAAATGTGTCCTTATAGAAGCGCATCACATTATATGGAATTTTCGATTTCATCATAGCTTTGATGGCCCAGCCCGCCGCCCCATCTGGGATTAGCGTAACCATATATTTGAACCAATAGTCTGAGAGGAGATTGAGCGCTTTAGGCCACGCTATTAGGCCAAAATCCTTAGCGCTGCCGCCGTTGATAGCCTCAATAATTTCAACGGGTTTAGGAAAAAATTTCCAACTGTGCAATTGGAAACCTAGGCTGCCTCAGCCAGGGGAGGAGCCGCATCTTTAGCTTGGTAAGGAATCAGCTTGAAAGGGATGGATTTATTTTCAGTCCAGCTTTTAAGATTGCCATTGGCTCTAACACAAGTAACGGTTGCTAGGCTGGTACTTCCTTCAACACTCCAGCTCAT
>JAITQT010000436.1 GCA_031288745.1 Deltaproteobacteria bacterium | reverse complement strand
GGGGATTGGCTTGACGGTAAAGTTGTCGCCTAAGGCTATCTCTTCTACCAAGCATAATTTCTTTATCTAATGTGGCGAAAGAGAGCCTAAGATCGTCTAGGAGCGGACCAAGATAGGTAGATAGAGTAGCCCCTTTTTGTTCGTAAAGGCGAGCCATCATGGCCCGGTAAAGAGAGGCTTCTATAATATCGCCTAGGTTTTCTAGAGGAACGTTTTCTTGGCTGGCCGCTTTAGAGGCAAACTCCAAGCCCAAATCTTCGGCTGTCTTTATGGCCCGAGAAAGGGCGCTGTGGCAAGATAGTCCGTTAAGATCAAGGCTCGCCTCAGAAAAAAATTCTGCGGCCCCAGCTAAATCGCCCTCAAAGGATGGGGTAAAGTTAAGTCCGGTCTTATCATTAAGAGAGGCGGTCAGAGATCTAATTTTATCGGCGACTTCGAAAAATTCAGATAACGTGTTTAAACACTGTTTAAGAGTTTGCTTATCAATTAAGGTCATTAAAAGATAGCCCCAGGGGCCAGCCTGTTCGATTATGCTAGAGACCCCCAATTCACTTTCCACATCTTCACGCTGAGTCTCAAAACCCTTAAATTTCTCTTCTAATACCGATCTAGCGGCTATATTGGAGTTAAGTTGCTCTTTTAGAGTTAGATTGGTCCTTAAGCGCTCTAAGAGGGCTTTTAAGGTTTCAACTCTAAATCTTTGATCGACAAAGAGTTGTGGGATTAGTTTTTTTAGTTTATCGTAGTTCTCTTCAAGCTTAGATAAGCGTATCTCCTCATTTTCAATTGATGAGCCTAGGGTAAGAAAAGTTAGGTTTTCAGCATCCTTACTCGGGGTCGGTAAGGCGGCCAGGAGAGAGGCGGGGGAGGAGAGGGCCGTTTGCCTAACGTCGGCGCGCTCAGTTCCTGGAAAAAAAGCTTCCAACTCGTCTCTAAAGGTGGCTAAGCTCTCAAAAAGCTCAAATTGAGTGTCAAAGCCAATAAAGCTCGCCCCAAAGCATTGGGTTTGCTTAACCTTATTTTCAAAATCACGCCAATCGTTTCTCCAATTAACGAGCGTCTTTAGTTCTGCCGCCGCCTCTTGGCGGTCAAAAAGGCCAGATTTAGTCATGGCCAGCCACTGTTTTTTTGCGTTTCTAAATTTTAAGGTGAGTCTCCCAAGCCAAGAGCTTTGAGCTAGGGTATCAGCTAAGGCTAAAATTTCTTCTTCTGTATTGGAGCTGGCGCTCTCGACTGAGGGCTTTTCGACCTTAAAAAATATATCTTGAAGTTTTTTGCGCCTCTCTATTAGCTCCATCCCTTTACGGCTTAAGGGCCCTAAGTTTATTAGGCTATCTTGATTTAAAGTTAAAAGAAAGCTTCTCATGGCCATCGCTTTAGGGCTTAAGCGCTCGGTTAAGGCCTTTAAAGCCCCTATTGAGCCGAGGGCAATGGTCTTAAGTAGAGCTTCGCTTTCAGTTAATGGGGCCAATGATAGCTTAAGGGTTTGCCAAGAGGTAAGCTTTAACTTAAGGGCGGCGATTTCTGAAGCTAGAGGGTTAAGGTCCAAAGTTTCCAGACGAGACTCGGCGGCTAGGCTAGCGGTTTGTTCTAAAAGGACTGGGGTTTGGGGGTCTTCTTGATTTTTAAGAAATTCTGAAATTTTAGAACTATTAAACCTACATTGGTCACAATTTTCTAAAAAAATATTTAATTCAGCAAAATAATTATTTTTAATGATATTAAATAAAATTTTAATATCAAATTCATTTTGTAAATTAATTAAATTTTGTATAAAACTATATATTTTATTAAAATCGTCAATAGTCGCAGTTTGTAGTTCAAAGCTGGCGAGTTTTTGGCGTATTTCTCGGGCCTTATCGAGTTCCTGGGCTAGCTCTTTGGCCATTTGGGTGATATTAGAGGCCGCTAGAGAATCCAAAATAGGATTTCTAAGGCCTCGCCAATAGCTTTTAGCCTCAAAGGCCTCTTTAAAGGCTTTTTCTAGGGTGCGGCCAGCCTTAATCATAGTTTCAAAGCTTAGGCTATCTAAGTTATCTAAAAAGGGGAAGTTTAGGTTCAAAAAGGCTGCCGGGGCCTGCTTTAGGCTAGAGGCGGTAAGTAAAGCCCTGCCCGTTAACTCTTCTAAGCTAAGACCGATTAGCCCAAAATTTTCGGAAACAATTTTTACGTATTGGTTTAAGCTTTCGCGGGCCCGGCTGCGCTCTTGGATTTTATTGCGTAAGTCCGGCGGGGCAGGGGGTTCGGATAAGTTTAGACGCTGGCGTAAAGAATCAATAACCTGGCCTCTTTCGGAGCGGTTAGCCTGGAGGGGTAATAAGAAATGCCCTAAACCCGCCGCTTCGAGACGTGATTTAACTACTTCGAGAGCGGCTGTCTTTTCAGCTACGAAAATGACTTTAAGGCCCCGGGCCAGGGCCTGGGCAATGATATTTACGATAGTTTGGGATTTACCGGTCCCCGGCGGGCCCTCCACGGCTAGGGTTTTACCTAAGATTACATCGTAGACGCAGCTTAATTGAGATGAATCGGCATTGAGTAAATAATTTGAAAGTTGATATTCTACTTCTGAATTATCTAAATCGTAAATTGGGGCCGCTAGGGAAGTGGGGCTATCTTCGGCTTGGGTTTGACCTAAAAGCACTTGGTTGACCAAAGAGTTATCTCTATACAAAGGCTTTTCAGGGTTAAGATCGTTATAGACCGCTAGCTCAGATGAAGGGAACAAGCCCACCACTGCTTGGCGCTTAACTTCTCCTTTTAACTTTTTCGGAAGGTTATGCTCAAGATCTTTAAAATAGCTCTCTAGATTTTGATTAGGCTGATAATCTAACATGAGCGTGCCCAAGTCAGACTTTAGCTTTTCGGTTAAGACGTAATTTGAAAAAGGGTCGTCTTGAGCGGTGATGAGAAAAACCGGGCCCTTGGCCGTTTTTTTTCTTTCCAGTTTGAGAGGTATTAAAATTAAGGGGCTAAATATACGCCTATCTGGATTTTTAGGATCGTCGTAGGTCAGAAATCCTAAAGCCGCCGCTAGTGCGTTAACACCCGTTTCCTCCTCCCAAGTTCGGCACTTGGTAGCTAAGGTGGTTAATCGTTTATCTAGCTCGTCTGGTAGCAATAAAGTCTGAATCAGATCGCTAATAGAAGCCGAACTCTTTTTAGGTTCTTCGTCTAATAGATCATAGCTAGGATTTATATCGTGAGCCAGGGCGTGCTCTTCTAAAGATAAGGTCGTCTTTTGTAGCCTTACGGGCATATTTAAGGCCAGACGGACCTTATCTTTAAGGGCCCGCTCGCGGTTTTTTATTTTGGAAAAGGGTTTGGCCCCTTCGGTGGAGTTAGGTCCACGATTGGCGAAAAAGCTTAGATAATCCTCATCTTGCCTACGAAATTTTTCTAAAGCGGTTAAGAAAGCCTTCCCATTTTCATCTGGTAGGTCCCAAGCCAACTGGGGGAGGGGAGTTAAGGCTAAAGGTTTTTGCTCGCTTAAATTTTGGGCTAGAGCGCCTAGGGAGCAATTGATTACCCTAACTAAAGAAGTTGAGCGGCTAGAAAAGTTAGTCGAGACGAGGGGGTTGCGGCCGCTTAGATCCAAGACTTTTTTTTGGAGGTTTTCTAGTTTTTTTTCAAGGATTTTAGAAAGATTAATGTCCATAACAGCGATTATATTGAGGGCTCCGTGAGGTAGGCTTCGACTTTATCAAGGCCGCCCGCTTAGGCGAGTGAAAGTAATTTAAAGCGATGATTAAGGTCGAATAGTTTGTTTTTAGGCCGATTGCGGTTTAGCTAAGTTGATTAAAGGGGCCAAGAGCGGAATAAGAAAATAGTTTACCACCATCTTGTTTATTTTAATAGGGCCAGTGTTGTGGGCATTTAGAGTAATTTTACAAAAGGTAACCGTTCACCAAGTCTTTTTTTCCCCACGTTGCGGCTAATAGCGACTTTCGAGTTGTAATTAAGTTTTAGCATACCCTTAAGTTCTTAACATTAGTTCTTTTAACGTTTCTACTTAGCTCTCTAATCCAACCATATATTTTAACTTTGATTAATGTTA
>JAITQT010000295.1 GCA_031288745.1 Deltaproteobacteria bacterium | reverse complement strand
CTGGGCCGCAAGTGATGGACAATCTGGCCGTCTGGCCTCCCCAAAAAGTCACCTCGCGTTCTTCACCAGTTAATTCCAATGAATCGGGAAAAGTGCCATAAGTAAGCTCTTGAAGAGTTTTTCCTTTCATATGCTCTTGCTTTAGGCCTATGATTTTTTCGGCCGCTTGGTTGGCTATGGTCACCCGACCAAGGTAGTCGTTTAAAAGCAGCCCGACCGGTAGCTTGGCGATAAGCTCATTGGTCAGTTTATGATAGCGCATAAATTGTAGGCCTCTATAGATGGCCATAGAAAAGGCAATGATTAAAAGAACGCAAAGGACCACTAAAAGAATGAGCTTGCGCTTAAAAGCGGCCAAGGCGACGCTAAAAGGGTACATATCGAAGCCAACCCAACAATAGATTGACTTATCAGTGACCCTAAGATCTTTAGGCGGCCATTCGGGTGGAGGGGCTCGCCTAGTTCTTGTTTCGTCCTCGTGGTTATGTTCACCTGCTTCGGAATCGGGCGTTTGCCCCAGGGCGCTGGCCGCATAATCGGCCTCTTGGCTTTGAGCACTAGCTTCAGAATTGGAAGCTTGGCTAGGAGTGTTAATCGCAGAACTGGCCGCTTGATTTTGAACGCTAGATTCGAAAACGAGGGTTTGGTCTTGAACACCTGCCGCAGAATCGGTCGTTTGGCTTTGTTCGCTTAAAACCAAAACACCATTTTGTTTTTCTTGGCTTACCTGAGGGCGGCGGTTATTTTTTGGCCTTTGAAACTCTTCGTGGCGTTTGTTTCTTTCTCTTTCGGAAACGGTAGGTAGATAAGAACTTAAAATAGGGCGGTAGACCCAAAAGGTGGATTTCCCCTCCAGAGTCGAACTAATCTTTACTCTAGGCCCCCAAGAGTTCAAAAAAAACTCTAATGGCTCTTGTTTTTTAAATATATTAGGATCAAACTCTTTAGCCGGAGAGGTTGCTCTTATCGTCCCATCGGGTTTGGTTATGACTAAATATGAAATATCCGCATTATCGGGATTTTCACGAAATTTATCAAGATCATCCTGAGAGTAATTAACAATCCATTCGTAGCGCACGAGCATGGCAAAGCTGCGCAATATTTGTTCGCCTTTTTGCTTATAGAGTTCTTCGAGGTTTTGCGTTTCTCGGGTTAGGTCTTTGACCACCAAAACGATGGCTAAGGCCATTCCGATACCGCCCACTAAATAAAAGGCTATAAGCCAAAGTGGTGCGCTTTTAATAATAGATTTAATTTTACTCATAGTAACCGTTCACCAAGTCTTTTTTTCCCCACGTTGCGGCTGGTAGCGATTTTCGAGTTGTAATTAAGTTTTAGCATACCCTTAAATTCTTAACATTAGTTCTTTTAACGTTTCTACTTAGCTCTCTGCTCCAACCATATATTTTAATTTTAATTAATGTTAAAATTACTAAGCTCCTATCGGGGGCTACATTGCTGCGGTACGTGTCGTCCCTTTCAATAGGCTTGGCACCGCAGCGTTCTCTCTTGTGATCTGGCCCTTAAGCATTCACATTTGTGAAATGACACTACTCATATCAACCTCAAAGAAGACGAGAGCGAGGAAAATCCGCCTAAAGACTAATAGGTCTAAGGTGGTGATTTGAAACTTTTTTAACTAATAGGCCTCGCTAACCAGCGTCGTTCTTTATTTATATTAAGCCCCGTAAAACTCCGTCCTTCAGGGTGGGGATATAAGGCGCTTTTTGGTTTGAATCTTGTTTTCATTCTGGATTTCTTTAAATTACCATTATACTCGCCTAAAAATGAAAGCAGCGCTTAGCCGTAGCTTCCCGCCAAATAACTTTATTATCAAAGAGAGAGGCCCCATAGTTTGACAAAAATCTAGGTGTTTGTCGTTTTGATTAGGCTCTCTAAAAGCCCCTTTCAGGCTGTTAACTAAACAAGACTCACCTCGTCTTTTGGTGGATAATGCGAAAATGGAGGACTATAAATTGAAAGAAAAAAGTGGCAAGTTAATAAAAGTTTAGCCAATGTAAACAAGCCAAAAATGTCTGGAGAGTGGTCATACGGAAAAAGGTCACCGCCTAACCCAAGCTCAATTTAGGTGCTTAGCAGTCAGGGAGGGGAGGAGGTCAATAATTTATGGCCAATAGCCACTCAGAGGGTGGGGCCAAAAAATTGGGAAAATTTGGGAAAAATTTATACACCATGGGAAAAAATTATACATTTTCTTGATACCTTTTTTTCTCATCAAGGTGAGGCCCTAGCGCCTATATGTAAAATACATAGGATCAGTCGTATATATTTCTAAAAAATCAATAAATTAATCATAATTGTGCCCGCTTTAAAAAAGCCTGGCCTCAATAAATCAGCAAATTTGGGGCCAACCTGAAAATAAGACGTTTGGCTTAAAAATTGCGGTGCTCATGGTGTCCTCTTTTATCGGAAGAGCCGTAAAACTCTGTCATAATGGGCCTTCCCAAAGGTCAGCATAAGAGGCTCTTTGTCAACTAAATATAATCTCTAAGCTAGGGTATATTTTGATATTTGATGCAAATTTTGTTCCTCTGAATAGTTACGTTTTTTCAACTAAAATTTGATCGAAGCGCAAAAAGTCCCCTTTATCAATCCTTAAATTGGTAACATGTCCTTATTACTAGTTAATTTGTTAG
>JAITQT010000225.1 GCA_031288745.1 Deltaproteobacteria bacterium | reverse complement strand
GGCAATTTGCAAAGCGAGAAGGTCATTGAAATGGTCCTTCAAGCCGGATGTCAGGAAATTTGGGTTGGGGTGGAATCGGGATCCTCGAAAATTTTAAAAGACCTAAACAAGGGTATCACTGTAAGCCAAATTAAGCGCCTAGATCGCTTATTTGCCAATTATGATTTCCCGTGGCTGGCCTTCGTTATCCTGGGTACTCCTACAGAGGAGGAAGACGATTTAGAGAAAACTTTCGAAATGCTGCGCCAAGGTCTCTTTCCGGCTATAGAGCCCTTCACCTTTCATCCCTATACCGGTACAGAACTTTTTGATGAGCTGCTCTCTTTAGGTTTAATAAACTATGACCAGGTGGTTAGAGGCCATCAAAGCCTAGGGCTACATTTTTCCCCCAAAGTGCCTCGAAAAATATTTTTTGCGCGATTAGCCCAAATAAAAGAGCTAGCCCGGCAAAGAAAAGCGCGGTGGCAAAGAGAGTTTTATCTAACTGAGGCTGAAAATCAAAAGGCCCTAGCCTGGGAAACGAATTGCCAAAATTGGCTCAAAATTTCTTCTAAATCGTGGCTAGTTTTGGGTCCAGAGCGTCGGCTACGCTGGCTTGCGGCCCTAAATCATTATCGTAACTTGAAAGCCGATCTAGTCTTTATTGATTTGGATTCTAATACTAAAAATCAATGCCTATTTGGAACCATTAACCCGGCCAGCTTTCTAGAAAAACAACAAGAGCGTGATATTTTACTAGTTTCCTCGCTCGAGGAGATAGAAACATGGGAAGCTAAAATTAAGGCTCTCAACCTAAAGCCAATAAGCCTCTTAGCCTCGGCTGAGACCTTAGGCGATTCGGGTAAAGCCTTCTGGCGTCCGGTCTATCAGATGAGCCGCTTGATTAAAGGAGAGTAAATTTATATCTATTAAATAATATTTTACAAAAAAAATTATCAATTTATCTAAAAACTATCTCTTAGGCTTTAGAGCTTTTTTATAAATCTTGATCCCTTAGAGGATTAAAGTTTGAGGCTATAACCTTTAAAAAATTTAATAATAATTACTTAAGCTTTATCACTCGCCCGAGGTTTCTATTAATTTTAGAAGATATTCTCCATAGCCGCTTTTTAAAAACTCCCCAGCTAGCTCTCCTAGTTCTTCATCGTTAATCCAGCCCTTGCGCCAGGCCACTTCTTCGGGGCAGGCTATTTTTTGACCTTGGCGTTTTTCAATGGTCTGAATAAACATACCCGCCTCAAGTAAAGTCTCATGAGTCCCGGTGTCTAGCCAGGCGTAGCCCCGGTGGAGGACTTTAACGGTCAGCTTTCCTTGTTCCAAATAGAGCCGATTAAGGTCGGTTATCTCCAGCTCTCCTCTAGCCGAGGGCTTAAGGGTGCTAGCGAGGTTGGAGGCTTGTGAGTCGTAAAAATAAAGCCCGGTTACGGCGAAGTTTGAACGCGGTTTATCTGGTTTTTCTTCTAGCGAGACGGCTTTTTTTTGACGGTCAAACTCAACCACCCCGTAGCGCTTCGGATCGTTTACCCGGTAAGCGAAGATAACTGCCCCGCTCTGATTGCGGTTGGCCTCAAGTAAGAGGTTAACTAGCTCGTGGCCGTAAAAGACATTATCGCCTAATATGAGAGCCGACGGGCCGCCAGAAAGAAATTCTTGGGCAATAATCAGAGCCTGGGCCAGTCCTTCTGGTTTGGGCTGAAGGGCGTAAGAGAGTTTAAGGCCCCAGCGGCCGCCATCACCCAAGAGTTTTTGAAACAAAGGCAGATCTTGGGGGGTAGAGATAATAAGGATTTCTCTAATTTCAGCCATCATTAGAGTGCTTAGGGGGTGGTAGATCATGGGCTTATCGAAGATAGGCAAAAGCTGCTTAGAGACGACTAAAGTAGCCGGATGAAGCCTAGTGCCGGCCCCTCCGGCTAAAATAATCCCTTTTCTTTCCATATGATTCAATATCAGTCTCCTCCATTGTTAGTGTTCTCCATATTGCGTTTCCAGCCATTTAAGGTAGTCACCGCTTTGAACTTGCTGAACCCAAATCGAGTTGTTTAGATACCAACGAGCCGTCTCTTTAAGGCCGGTCGCAAAATTATAGCGAGGTTGAAAGCCTAGTTCTCTTCTAATCTTTTCAGGATTTATCGCGTAGCGGCGGTCGTGCCCCGGTCTATCTTTAACAAAAGCGACAAGTTTTCGATAACTCTTACCGTCATTCATTGGCTTAAGAACGTCTAGCAGATCGCAAAGAGTTTCCACCACCTCTAAATTTGATTTTTCAGCTTGGCCGCCAATATTGTAAGTCTCCCCCAAGGTGCCCTGTTCTAAGACTAAGGCTAGGGCCCGGCAGTGATCGTTTACGTGAAGCCAATCTCGAATCTGCCGGCCGTCGCCATAAACCGGTAGTAACTTCCCTTTTAAGGCGTTTATGATTATTAAGGGGATTAGTTTTTCCGGAAACTGATAGGGACCGTAGTTGTTGGAGCAATTGGTAGTTATAACCGGAAGTCCATAAGTGTGGCGGTAGGCCCTCACCAAATGGTCGGAAGCGGCCTTAGAAGCCGAATAGGGACTATTGGGGGCGTAAGGGGAAAGCTCGGTAAAGGGGGGGGCCTCTGGGCTTAAAGAACCGTAGACCTCGTCAGTGGAGACGTGGAGAAACCTAAAGGCTAGTTTAGACTCCTCGTTTAGGAGGGCTAAATAGGCCCGAAGCGATTCTAGGAGGTTAAAAAAGCCAACCACGTTAGTTTGGATAAATTCGCCCGGATTATGGATGGAGCGGTCTACGTGGCTTTCGGCTGCGAAATTTATAATCGCCCTCGGTTTTTCTTTATTTAAAATTTCCGAAACCAAGGCCCGATCGCCAATATCGCCTCGGATTAGGCGATATTTATCTGGACCTAAGCCGCTTAAATTACTAGCGTTGGCGGCATAGGTTAGCTTATCGAGGTTAATTACCCTCTCCCCGCCGCCGGCTAGCCAATGGAGGATAAAATTTGTGCCGATAAAACCGGCCCCGCCGGTGACTAATATGCTCACTTGCCTCTCCCTAACTTACTCTTTTAGACTAAATAAAAATAGATCTTTAATCTCTGGCTTTTTTTCTTTATCTTTATCTCTCTTTTCTGGTCCACCTAAAGCCCTCTCCTCCCCTCCCCTTTGGCCCTCTGGCCCCAGGCTATCTAAAAGGGTGGCAGGTTTTAAACTATTACCCCCGAAACGGCGATTAACTTTATCAATGGCCTCAAGGAGCTTTTGATGGCTTTCTTTTTCTTGGTGGCTTTCTATATTATCAAACAAAGAGGCCGATTTGTTGAGATTATCTGCGCAAACTAAGTTTGAGCAGGTCAGACCTAGGAGCCGCCAAGGTCCTGGGCGGTCAAAGGGCATAAGCTCTAAGCTCACGGCGTAAAGACTTTGGTGGTCCCAAGTTGGGTTAATTAGGCTCTTAGAACGAGTTAGGGTCTTAAAGCGATTATCTCTAGCCTTAATGGAAACGGTTAAGGCCTTAAGGCCTTTTTCTCTTAATCTTTCCCCCACCTTAACCGCGAGGGCCAAAAACTTACGTTTAACGGCCTCGCTCTCCCTTAGATCACACTCAAAGGTCTCTTCCGAGCCGATACTTTTAGCCTCCCTAAGTGGTTCAACTGGTCTATGATCGCATAGGTTAGCTAAAAGCCAAAGCCTTCGTCCGTTTTCCCCCAAGCGTTGAGTAAGGCTATCTAAGCTAGTTCGGGCTATATCACCTATGGTTAATAGATTCATTG
>JAITQT010000213.1 GCA_031288745.1 Deltaproteobacteria bacterium | reverse complement strand
GGAGTAGAGGTTAAGATAAGGGAATGATAAGCTAGCAATATTCATGCCGGAACTGACGAAAAATAAATTTTTTTTGATACTTTCGCCCTGGAGTTTACTAAAGCTAAGTAGGGTGATTTATTAGCGAGAATAATAAAGACGCTAAATAAAACCAAGGGTGGCTAATTTAAGTACTTAAACAAATTAGGCGAGAAAGCTTCAAATAGATTAACGGCTTTATCTGGAGACGGTTAAGAGCCTTCTCTTGAGACGAAACAAGAGGAACGGTTTTGGAAAATCAGAGCCAATGCCTAAAAATGGCCAAATACCCTCTTTGCTCGGATAGGGGATACCTCATTTGGAGAGTCTGATAGATAAGAAATTGAAAAACGATCATAGCCCTTTGCTGTTTTAAAGGTGTACTATACTAGCCCGAGTATTTAAACTCAATGTGGAAACCATCGCTCTAAGCTTAGGTGAGGAAAACCCGCCAGCACGGTTAAGAGGCAAGTAACAAAAATATTTACCCCCTATTTTTACCTTGATATTAATATTTTTAGCTCTAAAACCTTTTTCTATGTTTTTGACTTCATATACTAATAACCGCGATAAAGATGCGTTTAATATATTTAAATTATTAATTTATATATATATTTATATACTATATAAAAATATTATTTTATTTATTATTCTTTAGTTTTTTTTGCATTTTATATAACCTAAAATGATATTTATTTATAAAATATTAATTAAATTTCTTTATTTATTTTCTTTTTTTTATTAATTTTCCCATAAGTCTACCAAGACGACCTCAAGGAGCTTTGCCCGCCGCTATGGATTATAAAGAGACCCTCAATCTTCCCCAGACCGATTTTCCCATGAAGGCTGGTCTGAACCAGCTCGAGCCTAAAATCTTAAAAAGATGGCAAGCAATCGATCTTTACTCTTTAATCTTAGATAAGAAAAAAAACCGGCCCCTTTGGGTCCTCCACGACGGACCACCTTACGCCAATGGTCACATCCACATGGGCACGGCCTTAAATAAGATCCTTAAAGACATTATAATAAAAAGTAAGACCATGAGCGGCTATCTCTCCCCCTACGTTCCCGGTTGGGATTGCCATGGACTACCCATAGAGCACCAGGTGGATCAAAAACTAGGTTCTAAAAAAAATGAACTCTCTCGCTCAGAGATTAGAAAGTTGTGCCGAGAATATGCTCAAAACTTCGTTAACATCCAAAGAGAAGAATTTAAGCGCTTAGGGGTCTTAGGAGAATGGGATAACCCCTATCTAACCATGAACTACCGCTATGAAGCGGTCATAGCTCGAGAGCTAGGAGAAATGGCTCTCTCAGGGAGGATATATCATAGCCTTAAGCCGGTCTTATGGTGCGGCTCTTGTCGCACGGCTTTAGCCGAAGCTGAAGTTGAATACGAATCGCATGTTTCAGAATCTATCTTCGTCCCCTTTAAGCTCCTCTCCCCTCCTGAGATCTTATCGCCTAAGTTTAAAAACCTGCCCCTTGAGCTAGTCATCTGGACGACCACGCCTTGGACTATTCCGGCAAACATGGCTGTGGCTTATAACCCTAACTTTACCTATGCGGCCTATAGGTTTGGGGAAAGAGTGTTATTAGTCGCCAGAACTTTAGCCCCCAGTCTGTGGCCTAAATTTAATCTAGGTGAGCCTGAAGATCTAGGGGACGCCGACCAATCTAAACTAAAGGGTCTAGTCTGCTCCCACCCCTTTTATAAGCGGCGCTCTAAAGTAGTACCGGCTTCTTACGTCACCTTAGAGCAAGGCACTGGTTTAGTTCACATTGCCCCTGGTCACGGGAGAGAAGATTATGAAACTGGTTTAGCTTATGAGCTACCTATCTTATCTCCTTTAGACGATAGCGCTCGCTATACCCCCGATATGGGAGAGCTAGCCGGACTAAAAGTCTTACAAGCCGATAGTAAGGTCATAGAGCTTTTAAAAGAAAAAGGGGCCTTACTAGCCCAAGAAAAGCTGACCCACCAATACCCTCATTGCTGGAGGTGTAAAAAACCAGTGGTCTTTCGTTCCACCCCCCAGTGGTTCGTCTCTATGGAGAGAGAAGAGCTTAGAACGGAGAGTCTTAATTTTATAGATAGAGTTGAGTGGATCCCGCGCTGGGGTAAAGAGCGTATCAAGGGCATGATTGAAAACCGCCCAGATTGGTGTATTAGCCGCCAAAGGTCGTGGGGAGTGCCTATTACCGTCTTTTTCTGCCAAAAATGCGGTCATTGGCATTACTCCCAAGCCATCCAAAATCGCTTGTTTGAGCTTATAAACCAAAATGGGGCCGACGTTTGGTACGAACTAAGCGAGAGAGAATTACTGCCTTTGGGAGAAAGGTGCCAGCGCTGCGGGGGAGAAGAGTTTATAAAAGAAAAAGATATCCTTGACGTTTGGTTTGATTCAGGCTGCTCTTTCGCCGCTGTTTGCGAAGATAGGGATAATCTTCCTGATAAGCCTAAGATGTTTTTGGAGGGCTCAGATCAACATAGAGGCTGGTTCCATTCAAGCTTATTAATTAGCGTGGCGAACCGCCAAAAAGCCCCTTACCAAGAGGTCTTAACCCACGGCTACGTGGTTGACGGCTCAGGGCGGAAGATGAGCAAAAGCCTTAACAATACCATCGAACCCGAGCAGGTCATAAAAAAATACGGTGCCGATATTTTAAGGTTATGGGTTTCAGCGGAAAACTACCAAGACGATATAAGGCTCTCTAACGCCATCATGGATATGCTCTCTAAGGCCTATTTTAATTTTCGAAACTCAGCTAGATTTATTCTTGGCAACCTCTTTGATTTTAACCCTCAAATAGATTCTGTTAACTACAATGGCTTAGGCCTTTTAGATCGCTACGTCCTTTTTAAGCTAGACGAACTAATAACCAAGGTGCTCGACTCTTATAAACGCTATCAGTTCCACGAAATATATCAAAACATTAATAAGTTCGTGGTCTTTTTATCCTCTCTCTACCACGACGTCGTTAAAGATAGGCTCTACACCTTAAAAAAAGACGACCCCAAAAGGCGCTCTTCTCAAACGGTCATGAATTTAGTCTTAATAACCATCACCAAACTCATGGCCCCCATTATTTCTTTTACTGCCGAAGAGATCTGGACTCGCCTCTATCCCGGAGAAAAATCAAGCGTCTTTTTGGAGGATTTTCCCTCTACCGATCCTAAGTGGGCTAAATTAGCTGAGCTGGAAGATTTTGAAAAGCTCTTGGCCTTACGCTCGAAAGCCAATAAAAGCTTAGAAGAAGCTCGAGGAGAAAAAATAATCGGTGCCCCGATAGAGGCTCAAATCACTTTAATAGCCTCGGGAGAAGATTTTAAGATTTTATCTAATTACGAAGATCTTAGCGAGCTCTTAATAGTAAGCGAAGTTAAATTAATCGAGGGACCAGCTAATAGCGAACTTAAGATTGAAGTTAAGCCTTGCCCTTACCCTAAGTGCCCCCGCTGTTGGCTAAGAAGAGAGGAAGTGCCCATAGATAGTTCTAAGCCTTGTCATAAATGCCAAAACGCTTTAGTTAAAGCTTAAAGAAAGTTATGGAAGAAGGAACCTCATACGTAGTTTTAGCCCGTAAGTACCGGCCTAGGACCTTTGAAGATCTAGTCGGGCAAACCCAGGTCAGCCAAACTCTAACTAGGGCTCTGGCTGTGGGGAGGATCTCTCACGCCTACCTCTTTACCGGTCCTCGCGGGGTGGGTAAGACTACAGCGGCAAGACTGCTAGCCATGGCTCTTAGCTGCACCGGTCAAGGTCCTAAGCCATGCGGTCAATGCCCTAGTTGCTTAGAAATCCAAACCGGAAAGTCGGTTGACGTCGTGGAAGTGGACGGGGCTTCTAATAGAGGGATAGACGACGTTAGAAGCTTAAGAGAAAACGTTAAATACCTTCCAGCTAAAAACCCCTATAAGGTCTATATCATAGACGAGGTCCACGGCCTATCAAAAGACGCCTTTAACGGCTTATTAAAGACCTTAGAAGAACCCCCTGCTCATATAGTCTTTATCTTCGCCACCACTGAGGCCCACAAAGTCCCCGAGACTATCCTCTCTCGCTGTCAGCGCTATGATTTTAGGCGCATCAGGATGGAAGATATTACCAATAGGCTAATTCAAGTTTCTCAGCTAGAAAACATAAAGGCTGAGAAAGACGCCATAACCATTATCTCAAGACAAGCCGAAGGCGGCTTAAGAGACGCCTTAGGGCTTATGGATCAAGTTATTGCCTTTGGCGGGGAAATCACCCTAGAAGCGGTTAATTCAGCTTTAGGTCTTATTAACCAAGAGATAATCTTTAAAATAATCTCCGCCTCCCTTAACGGCCAAGCCCCCGAATGCCTAGATCTGATCGAAAAGGCCTATAACCTTGGCTACGACTTTAAAGAGCTCGGGCATAAGCTCTTAGAATTAATCAGATCGCTTACTTTGTTTAAGGCCTCTCCTGAAGCTGTTAAATTTTTGGAGCTAACGGAGAGTGAAACTAACGACTTTAAAGAGCTGACCCAAAAATATTCCCTTTCTTTCTTTCATAGGCACTTTGAGGCCTGGCTAAATTTTTACGGTCAGCTATCTAGGCACCCCCAGCCTAGATGGCTAACTGAAGCCCATTTACTAAAGCTTAGTTCCATGGCCCCGCTAGTAGATTTAGTCAGGCTTACTCAAAGGCTAACCGCCTTTTTAGAATCAAACTCTCTCTCCATCGGCCCCTCGCCCGAGGCCCCCTTAGCCCTAACGCTAAATAAAAGAGAGGAGCTAAAAAAGGAGGAAAACCTCTCTAATAGCGGTCAATTTGAGCCCGAACTAAATCAAGAAAAAAAAATTAGCTCAGAAGATTTAAGTTTCGAGGGCATCCGACCGAAAAGTCTATTAGCCAATGAGTTAAAGGGAAAAAAAACTAGCGCGCTTAATTTGGACAACAACGTTTCAGAGACCATAGGTAAAGACCTAGAAGCTACCCCTAAGGCCCTTATACCTCAAGGGGAAAGTAACCTACATAAGCCAATGGAAAGCCCAAGCTCCCTTAATGGCGCACCAAACCAGGTAAACCAAGATTGGCCGCCAAAAAGCGAAGCTAACCAGACTTTTAGGCCTAGCCTTGAGGCCGTTAATCTTGATTCGGTAGACAATCTAAATTTGGTAGAAAAGTTTGATTCAACCAAAGAGACCTCCGAAACAGGAGATGACATTTACCAAAATGGGCTCAAAAATAACCTTAGCCAAGGCGATTATGAACCGATGGCTAACCAAAGTTCAGACGAGCCCCCCAGCTATTTTAACGAGGCTTACGAAGAAAAAGTTCTTTCATATTTAAGCCTTAAATCTTACGAAGGGAGGCCATCTTTCGAAACAACCGAGCCTGGTTCTGGGGCCGCTCCCCCCTACGATAACCAAGGCCCTTATCAAAACCATAATTGGGCTCCTCAAAACTCTCCTAATTCCTCTAGAGCGGCGTGGTTGGATGAGGAAAGAAATCTTTATAATGGGAATAAAAAACCCCGTCCAGTAAAGCTAAGGCCAAGACCTGCTTTTAACGCCGAGCTAACCCAAAAGCTTCGCCAAGCCTTTGACCCAGACGAGCGCAAAGCCATCTTAGATGATCTTCCAGCCGTCAAGGGGCTAAAACAAAAGCTACCAGGTGAAATAGTGACCTATATAGAAAAGCCTCAAGAAGAAGAAGAGGCCGACGCCCAAGCCCAACAAGAAGAACTAGCCCGGACCCAAGAGGATAACCTAGCTCAAGAACTTGATGAAACAGTGGAGCCCTCAATCGCTTGCGAGAGAGAAACTGAAGAAGATTAATCAATCATTATGACCTTGACCTTAAGTCGGCCGCTGACTTTTTGACCAGGCCAAGGACAAGACCAGTAGAGTAAGAAATATTTGAGTTAAGCCCTAAGCTTTTTACGCTTAGGATAAATCTATAATATAAATGAGTAAAATTTATGGGCAAACCTATCAAAAAATTAATTAATCCTAGCCAGGAAAACGACGCGCTGCCTTGCAAACTAGAAGAGGTACCGGAAGTTAATCTAAATGGCGAGGTAAGTTTAACTGACCTAAACCCTCAAGAGCTTGCTTTTATTCCAACCGACTATGTGAATAAAACTAACGGCGTAAATCTCGCCGACTTTTTAAATCAGAGTCAAGGCATAAATTTATTAAGCTTTTTATCTCAGCTTCAACTGGCCCACGACAAGGGGCCGAGCATCTATATTCCTCCTGCGGTCCAAGATCCTAAAATTATAACAGTCAAAGATGCCTATTGGAAATTTTTGTATAATTACATCTACGTTCATTTAAAGAAAAATACAATTAAACAGTATATTTCTATTTTTCAAAGATTTATCTGTCCGGCCTTTGGCCAATTAGACATAAACAGCGTCTCCCACGAGCACATTTTTGCCCTGCACTATAGTGAGAGCAAAAATCCCTATCAAGCTAATAGAATCAAAGCTATTAGCTCTAAGTTCTTCAACTGGTGTTATCGTAACGGTTTAAAGAGAGATGATAAAAACCCTACCAAGTATATCAACAACTACAAGGAGCATAGGCAGTTGCTCTTTCTCGACCAAGCCCAGTTAAACAAAATCTGGAACGTCATCAACCAGCTCCTAAAAGAAAATAAGATTAAGTTAGTGCCGGCTACGGCGCTAAAACTCTTAATGCTTACCGGTGCTAGGAAGAACGAGATCCTCAACTTACAATGGAGTAGCATCGACTTTGTCGCTAAACGCGCCATTATAGAAGAGTGTAAAAACGGTTT
>JAITQT010000165.1 GCA_031288745.1 Deltaproteobacteria bacterium | reverse complement strand
AAGATTTTTTTGTTTTAAGATCTTTTGAGATTTTAGTCTAAAATAGATCTGAAAGTCTTTTCCCCATCCGCCTTTTTTCTTTCTCCTTATATTCCTCCGCCTCTCTATCCTTCATTGTCCTTATCCTCTTTTTTTTTCCTTTGTTTGTTATCCTTGGAAAAGTGTTTTTAGGCTTAAAAGCCTTAAATATGGCTATTTCCTTGCCCTTAGTTTTTCACCTCTCGCAACCAATGGGTGCTTTGGCGGCTTAAGGGATCTTTTAGTTTGCGCCAAAGCTTCTTGGTCCCCCTCGTTTTTGAGGGTGGATATTTTGTTAGTTTTTGGAGAAATATTTATATGAACTCCGTCATCTCCCCGGGCGGGGCTATTGAGTTGGCTAAACTCGACCCCGTCTTTGAGGATTTTAAAAATACCCGCCGAGGCTCTCTAATTTCGGTTTTACAAGCGGCTCAAGAGACCTACGGTTATTTGTCCTCCTCTGTTCTAGAAACCATCTCCCAAAGGATGGACGCTCCAATTAGTCAAATCTACGGTGTCGTCACCTTTTATTCTCAGTTCCGCTTAGTTCCTCGCGGTAAACACGTCATCCGCACCTGTCAGGGCACGGCTTGTCACGTCCGCAACTCGGCTAGGATCCTTGAAACCCTTAAGTCATACCTAGGCATCAAGCCCGGAGGCACTACAGAGGATCTCCAATTTACCTTGGAGACAGTAGCCTGTCTGGGGGCCTGTAGCTTAGCTCCCGTCATGATGGTCGATAACGAGGCCCACGGTCGTCTTCGTCCCGATAGGATCCCTGAAATCTTGGCTAAATACCGAGGCTAGCCGAAAGGAGAGGAACGCATGAAAAGTATTGAAGAACTACCTCGCCTAAAGAGCGCCGAGGAACTCGAGGCCTTAAAACTAAAGGTCTTACCGCGCATCGCCATTCGCAAAGACCCTGCGGCCAAGCCTTATAACGACGTCACTCATCACATCATGATTTGCTGCGACACTGGCTGCGCCTCCTCTGGGGCCAGGGCCATTGTCGAGGCCTTTACTAAAGAGCTGGCCGCTCGAGAGATGGAAAGAACCGTGGATATCGTTGTTATCGGTTGCCACGGCTTTTGCGAGATGGGCCCTCTGTTGGTCATCTACCCAGACGACGTTTACTATATTCGCCTTCGCCCCGATGACGTGGGGGAAATTATCGATGAAACCATTATTAATCATAGACCTGTACCTAAGCTCCTTTATCACGATAGAGAAAGTTTAAGGCCTATTGTCCGTTATAACGAGATAGAGTTTTATGCTAAACAAAATCGCGTGCTCTTGGCTAACTGCGGGCAAATTAACCCTGAGGATGTTGAAGAATATGTAGCCAATGATGGCTACAAGGCTTTAGCCAAGGCTTTAAGCCGGCGAGACGATCCTCTCTCATTACTTGAAGAAGTAAAAAAGTCGGGCCTACGCGGCCGAGGGGGCGGAGGATTTCCCACCGCTCTTAAGTGGGAGCTGTGTCGCCAGGCCGAGGGCGAGGAAAAGTTTATCATTTGTAACGCCGACGAGGGCGACCCTGGGGCCTTTATGGACCGCTCATTAATGGAAGGCGATCCGCATAGGCTTTTGGAAGGCATGGTTATCGGAGCCCTTATTATCGGCGCTCAAGAGGGCTATATCTATGTCCGGGCCGAATATCCGGTGGCCGTAAAGCGCCTTAAAAACGCTATTGCCCAGGCCGAGGCCATGGGCTTTTTAGGCGATAATATCTTAGGTTCTGATTGGAGCTTTCGCATCTACGTTCGCGAAGGGGCCGGGGCCTTCGTTTGCGGCGAAGAAACGGCGCTGATTCATTCTATCGAAGGTAAGCGTGGTATGCCTACGCCTAGACCCCCTTTTCCGGCAATCTCGGGCTTGTGGGGTATGCCAACTAATAATAATAACGTTGAAACTTGGGCTAATATCCCAGGCATTATTTTAAACGGTGGCGATTGGTTCGCCTCCTACGGAACGGAAAAATCTAAAGGGACTAAAGTCTTCGCCCTAACTGGAAAGATCCGCAACACTGGTCTGGCCGAGGTCTCCATGGGCCTAACCATGCGCGAGATTATTTACGATATCGGTGGCGGCATCCAAAATAATAAAAAGTTTAAGGCCGTTCAGATAGGCGGCCCTTCAGGTGGGTGCTTACCAGAATCTATGATCGATAGGCCCGTTGATTACGACTCTCTCATCGAAGCCGGGGCCATGATGGGCTCTGGCGGTTTGGTGGTTGTAGACGAAGACACCTGCATGGTGGCCCTGGCCCAGTTTTTTTTAACATTTACTCGCGACGAGAGCTGCGGTAAGTGCACCCCTTGTCGGGAGGGCACCACGCGCATGTTAAATATTTTAAATAACATCGTTAAAGGCAAAGGGAAAGCCGGCGACATTGAGCTATTAGAAGAGCTGGCCCGCAACATTAAGCTCAGCGCCCTTTGTGGATTAGGGCAAACTTCTGCCAATCCCATTTTATCGACCTTAAACTATTTTAGGGAAGAATATAAGGCCCATATCTATGAAAAACGATGCCCGGCCCATCACTGTATTGATCTAATCACCTACTGGATAGACGCCGATAAATGCATTGGCTGCGGGGCCTGCCGCAAGAAGTGTCCGGTCCAGGCTATCGATGGTGCGCCCAAAAAGCCTCACACCATTGATATTTCTAAGTGTATTAAATGCGGGGCCTGTTTTGGGGCCTGCCGCAAAAACCAAGCCATATTTAAAAAGTAGGGAGCTAAACCTATGAGCGATAACGTTACTCTGACCATCGATAATCTTGAGGTTAGCGTCCCCAAAGGCGTCACCATTTGGGGGGCGGCCAAAAAGCTGGGTATTAATATCCCCACTTTGTGTCATCATCCTGACCTTAAACCCTACGGCGGCTGCCGGGTCTGCGTAGTGGAAATTCAAGGGGCCAAGGCCTTGGCTGCTTCTTGCTCTTGCCCGGCTGCCGAGGGGCAAAAAGTTAAAACCAACTCTCCCATAGTGCGCGAGGCAAGGCGCTTAACGGTAGAGCTATTATTAGCCAATCACCCTAGGGATTGCTTTACTTGCCCTCGCAACCAAAATTGTGAGCTTCAAGCGCTAGCTATGGATCTTGGTATTAGAGAAGTGCGGTTCGATTTGGCCAAACCCAGCTGGCCCATCGACGAAACTAGCCCTAGCCTAGCGCGCGATCCCAATAAGTGCGTCTTATGCGGCCGCTGCGTGCGGTTTTGTAGCGACATTCAAAGCTGTAGCGTTTACACCTTTGCCAATCGAGGCTACGGCTCTATCGTCTCCACGGCCTTTGGTAAAGATCTCTCCGAAGTGCGCTGCACCCTTTGCGGTCAGTGCTCGGTCGTTTGCCCGGTGGGGGCTATTACGGTTAAAGATCACACCGAGCAAGTTTTAGCGGCCATAAACGATCCTCAAAAAATAGTGGTCGTCCAGACCGCGCCCTCAGTTAGGGTAGCCTTAGGGGAAAGCTTTGGTCTAGCCCCCGGGACTATCGTTACCGGACAAATGGTGGCCGTTTTAAGGCGCTTGGGCTTCGATCGAATCTTAGATACTAATTTTACGGCCGACGTGACTATCATGGAGGAAGCGACAGAGTTTCTTCAGCGTTTAGAAAGCGGAAAAAATCTGCCCATGATAACTAGCTGCTCACCTGGTTGGATAAACTTTTTAGAGATGTTCTACCCAGAAATGGTTGAGTATCATTCAACTTGTAAGAGCCCGCAACAGATATTTGGGGCCTTAGTTAAGACCTATTACGCTGAAAAAGAATCTCTAGTTTCCTCAAAGATAGTTTCCGTTTCCATCATGCCCTGCACGGCCAAGAAGTTTGAGTGCTTAAGACCGGAGATGAACGCCAGCGGCTATCAAGACGTAGACTACGTTTTAACCACCAGAGAACTAGCCGGATTAATTAAATCTAGCGGCCTTCACTTTAACTCTCTTAAACCCGAGCCTTACGATAGCCTTATGGGGCAAGGCACTGGGGCGGCTACGATATTTGGGGTGACCGGGGGGGTTATGGAAGCTGCCCTACGGACGGCCTATGAGGTGGTGACTAAAAAGACTCTCCTCGAGGTCGAGTTTACGGCCGTAAGGGGCCTTGAGGGCATTAGGGAGGCTGAGATAGATTTAGACGGGACTAAAATAAAAGTCGCCGTAGCCCACGGGTTGGGCCGAGCGCGAAAGGTTTTAGAGAGCATAAAGGCTGGAAACCCAAACGGCTGGCACTTTATAGAAGTTATGGCCTGCCCAGGGGGCTGTATTTCAGGAGGAGGGCAACCTATTAGTCGGGATCTAGCTTACCGGAGAAAGAGAATAAACGGGCTCTATCAAGACGATAGAGAGCTAGCCCTTCGAAAGAGCCACGAAAACCCCGAGGTTCAAGCCTTGTACCGCGATTTTTTAATCGAGCCTTGCGGTCATTTAAGCCACAAACTCCTTCACACTACTTTACATAACGCCAATGAAAGATTTCATAAGTAAATCTTAAAGCCTTAGACTCAGTTTGTGAGTAAAGCCAATAAAAGCCCGGCTTAGCCGGGCTTTTATTTTAGGGAGGATAAAATTTAGGCGACCAGATAGAGACCTGGTCGCCTTTAAGAGCAGAGTAACTTAATAACGCTATTTTAGGCTAAAGATAGATTTAGCCTAACAAACAAGAGCTATGAAAAGGTGGGCCTGGGAATGAGATTAGCCATTTTGACAATAGTCGGGACCATGTGCTCCCACTCAATGAGCATCAAGTGGACTCCGGCCACGCCTTCCATCTGCTTAAACTCTTCGATTTGCTCGCAAGCCATCTTTAGGCCTTCGTCGGCTTGTTTGTCTTTGGGAACGCCCTTGATGCGGTTGACACACTCGTCGGGCACGGTAATGCCGGGCACGAAGTTTTTCATATACTTGGCCATGCCTATGTTTTTAAGAGGCGTAACCCCGGCCATAAAATAGGCCTTTTCGGTAAGACCCATGTCCACTGCTTTTTTCATAAAGCGGCGGAAACGGTCCATGTCGTAAATGCACTGGCTCTGAAGAAAGTCAACCCCAGCAGCCACTTTTTTGGCTACGCGGTGGACGCGGTAATCCTCGGGGTCGGCGAAGGGGTTAAAGGCGGCACCGATAAAGATTTTTGGCCGACCCTCGGGGGGGATCTCTTGGCCGCTTAGGAGCTTACCATCGTCGCGCATCATCTTGATGGTTTGGATGAGGTGGATAGAATCAATATCAAAGACGTTTTTAGCCTGCGGATGATCGCCAAATTTTTGATGGTCTCCGCTAAGGGTTAAAAGGTTTTTGATACCTAAGGCGTAAGCCCCCATGATATCGGATTCTATAGCGATGCGGTTACGGTCGCGGCAGACCATTTGCATGTTAACTTCCAAGCCTTGCTGCTGGGCCAATAACCCGGCGGCCAAAGAAGACATACGGACCACGGCGGTCTGGTTGTCAGTGATGTTAACCGAATCAACGTTGCCCAAAAGGTGCTTGACCTTTTCTATAACCTCGTGCTTATCAGCGCTACGGGGTGGGCCCAACTCACCAGTGGCGGCGAATTTTCCTGAGGCCAAAACTTTTTCGAGTCTACTCTCGGTCTTGATTTCGCGTGTCATTTAACCAACTCCTCCCTGACGATTTTTCTGGGGCCGCCGTCGCGGCTCGAGGACCAGTCTTTGATGGGTTGGATGGGCGCGAATTGTTCAAGTTTGCCCTCTTCCATGAATTTAGTGGCGATTAAATGCCAGATGCATTCAACTTCCTTGCTAATCTCGCATACTCCGCCGGCCGAGCCGCCGCAGGGTCCGTTCATAAGGCTCTTAGAGCAACGGGTGACCGGGCACATACCGCCGAATTTATGAATAATGCAATTGCCACAGGCTTGGCAATGTTCGGCCCAAATCCCGTGAGCCAAGGCCCCGCCGATGAAATTGGTGTTGAGGGCCGGGAAAATGTTTTCTTTAGGATAGCGGCGGGAGAGAAACTGAGGACCAACGGAACAGGCCATAGAGAGAATGGCGTCATATTTTTTGTCCACAAATTCCACCAGCTCGTCAATGTATTCGGGATCGCACTGGCGTTCTAAGGTGTGCTCGTCCACGGTTACATCATGGCCTTCTTTTTGAGCGTCGAGCCGAAGTAAGGAGGCTAAGATTTCAACCTCCTTAGTTCCGCCGGCGTTGCAGACCGTCACGCACCCGCGACAGCCTACCACCAGAACTTTCTTTTGCCCTTCAATGAAACTTTTTATTTCATCAATAGGCTTGCGTTCAGCAATAATCATGTATTGTCTCCAATTTCCGGGACTGGGACCGTTAGGCCGCCAGCTTTTTTTTCACTGGGCTCGGGCCCAAGGCTTTAATATTGTCAGTGAACTCGGTAACGATTTCTGCGAATCTAGGGCCCATTGAGGCCGACAAGTTATACATGGCGATCCTCTCAGGTTCGATACCGATTTTCTTTAGCTCGTTAGCCAAATAGGCCACGCGTTTTTTGGCTCTGATATTGCCGTCGACAAAGTGGCAGTTGCCTTCTAAACAGCCGGCCACGTATACTCCGTCGGCCCCGCTCTCAAAAGCTTTAAGGGCTAAGATGACGTCGAAACGACCGGTACACGGTATTAGAACGATTTCGACATTAGTGGGGTATTGCAAGCGCATGCTGCCGGCCATATCGGCGGCGCTGTACGAGCAGTATTGACAACAGAAAGCAATGATCCGCGGTTCGAATTCATCACTCATAAACTAGCTCCTAGGCGGCTATAACCGCCGGATAAGGGTTGAAATTAAATTTATAAGCGCCGCTCCCGAAATATTTTCAGGAGCGGTCAAAACTAAAGTTAATTGGCGTCGGCGGCCCGCTTGTCTTCGACTAAAGCTTCGATTTTAGCCTTTAACTGGTCGTCGGTAAAGAACTGGAACTTAATGGCCTTACCCGGGCACTCAGAGGCGCACACACCGCAGCCGTGGCAAATAGCTGGCTCCATATAGGCGTGGCCCCTCTTGGAGGGATCGGTTTCGTTACGCACGATTTTGGGCACCGAGACCGGGCAAGCCCTAACACAGGTGCAGCAAACCGCGCATTTCTCTGGATCAGCCACGGCCACCACACCGCCGACCATGATGAAGTCTTTGGAGAGGATTGTAGCCGCTCTGGCGGCCGAGGCCTTGGCCTGGGCGATGGTCTCTTCCAGGGGTTTGGGATAGTGAGCTAAGCCAGCCAAAAATTGACCTTCAGTAGCCATATCCACTGGCCTTAGCTTCATGTGGGCCTCGAGTAAGAACCCTTCGGCAGTCAGCTGGCCTTTAAAAACTTCGACGATTTCCTCTTTCATGGGGTTGGCGTCGATGCCGCTAGCTAAAGTTAGATAGTCGGCCGTTATGATTAGGGGGCGCTTAAGCACGTGATCAACCACGGTTATCTTGATTGGGGCCCCGGGTGAGGTTTCAACCACCTCGGGTTTACTATCGGTATCGTAGCGAATAAAGCGTACTCCGCGGCTCCTAGCCTCATGGTAAAGTTCTTCGCGGAAGCCGTAGGAGCGCACGTCGCGGTAGAGGATAAAGATATTGGCCGTGGGGTTACGATCGAGAATGGTGAGAGCGCTCTCGATAGAGTGGGTGCAACAGATCTTCGAGCAATAGGGCCGCTCAGGCTCGCGCGATTCCACGCACTGGATAAAGGCGAAGGTTTGACCAGGCTTTTTGATGAGTGAATCATCAGAAGCCAGTTTTTCGTCTAGATCGAGTGAGAGCATAACCCGCTGACTCTGGCCGTAGAGATAGCTCTTAGGCTCGTGGGCCCGGCCGCCAGCTGCTAAGACCGTCACTCCGTGCTTAATATGGAATTGACCCTTGGGGCCTTGGCAGACCGTCTCAAAGTTACCGACAAAGCCTTCGCTAGACTTAGGCACGGTGTTTTTATAAATCGTAATTAAGGGGTTAGCTTCGACCTCGGTTACTAGGTCTTTAACGTAGCCGCGAATATCTTTTTCGCGAGAGAATATTTTATGGGCATTGCCGCCTAATTGGTCAGTTTGCTCAAGAAGATGGACCTTAAAGCCGAGCTTAGCGATGGAGAGGGCCGAGTTTAGACCGGCCACGCCGCCTCCGACCACCAAACCTTCGTGGGAGAGCCCCATCTTGGTTTGATACATAGGCTCTAATAAGGCCGCCTTGGCCACGGCCCCGCGGACAAGGTCCCGGGCCTTTTCAGTAGCTCTTTCCGGTTCTTGCTGATGTACCCACGAATCTTGGTCGCGGATGTTGGCCATCTCAAAGAGATACTTGTTAAGGCCAGCTTGTAGGAGCGTTTCACGGAACATCGGCTCGTGCGTGCGAGGCGAGCAAGAGGCCACCACCACGCGGTTAAGTTTATGCTCAATAATAGCTTCCTTAAGCTTAACTTGGGCGTCGGAAGAGCAAGAAAAGAGGTTTTCTTGGGCCAGCTCCACGAAAGGTAGGTTTTTAGCGTACTCGACCACTTCTTTAACGTTAATGACAGAAGCAATATTAATGCCGCAGTGGCAGACAAAGACGCCTATGCGCGGGACTTCACCCTTAATGTCTCTTTCTTCAGGATAGGTCCGGCTCTTAGTTTTAGTAAAGCGGGCGTCGGCAATGTCAATTCCAGCCGCTTCGGCCGCAGCCGAGGCCTCCATAACCGTGTAGGGAATGTCTTTAGGTTCGTTATTGGCCCCGCAAGCGTAAACGCCTGGGCGGGTACTGGAGACTGGGGTAAAGGGGCTAGTTTTAATAAAGCCCTCTTGGTTAAGCTCAACGCCTAGGCCGTTAGCTAATTGAGCTAAGCTGGCCCCTGGGGTGAGGCCGACGCTTAAAACGACCATGTCGAATAGTTCGGTATTACGCTGGCCGCTTTCGTCTATGTACTCGAGGGCTACGTCGCCATTAATTTGGGGAGTTAAGGTATGAATGCGAGAGCGCACGAAGCGTACCCCGGCGTCTTGGGCCCGGTTGTAATATTTCTCAAAATCTTTGCCGTAGGTGCGGATATCCATGTAGAAAATAGAGGTATCAAGCTTATCACCCGAGTGCTCTTTAGAAATGACCGCTTCTTTAATGGCGTACATGCAGCAGACCGCAGAACAATAGCGCTTATCGCAGCGGTTAATATCGCGCGAGCCAACGCACTGGAGCCAAGCGATTTTCTTGGGCTCTTTATGATCCCCTGGCCTAATGAGGTGACCCTGGAAGGGACCGGAGGCTGAAAGTAAGCGCTCATACTCCATAGAAGTAACCACGTTGGGCCACTGGGAGTAGCGGTAGGTCTCGCTATTAGACGGATTAAAAGTGTCAAAACCTGTGGCCATAACCACGGCCCCAACTTCTAATTCGACGATTTCAGGCGTCTGGCCGTGGCTTTCTAAGCTCATAGCCCCGGGGAGACAGGCCTTAACGCAGCGGTAGCACTGACAGCAAGAACCACAAGAAATACAGCGCTGGGCTTCCTTAATCGCGTCTTGCTCGGTTAAGCCTGGTTCAAAGGCTTCGGTTTGCTTATTAAAGGCCGGCCGGTTGGCCCGAGCTTGCTTAGGCTCATTGAGAGGCACCTGGCGGTATGTCTCTTGACCGGTCATAACCAAGGGTTTACGGCCTTTAGCTAGATCTTCGCCATTAACGTAGCGAGCAATGGATTCGGCCGATTCTTTAGCTGCGCCAATGGCCCAGATACTCATCTTAGGACCGCTTTGCAAATCGCCTGCGGCAAAGACCCCTTGGCGGCCAGTGGCCATGGTTAGAGGATCGACTTTAATAGTGGTTGGTTTATCAAGACTTAGGCCACTTTCAAGCTCCCAAGTAAGACCTGCGGCCGCGCCTTTTTGGCGATAGGCCAAAGTGGCTGGGCCAGAACTTTGTTCTTCTTCGCTCTTGGGGTTCTTGTGAGCCCCTACGCCAAGAAAGATGGCCTTGTAGCCGTCTTTAAAGAGAGAATCAATGGTGAAGTCTTTACCGAAGGCCACTCCATATTTGATTTGAGCGCCAGAATAATCAAGGATAAAATCAATCTCTTTTTGGAGCACATCGGGATCTAAGCGGTGCTTAGGAATAAGCCTTAAGGCCCCACCAGCCACTTTAGTAGCTTCAAATATATCGCTTTTTATACCACGCCGCGCCAAATGATAGGCGCAGGTGAGCCCGGCCGGTCCGGCTCCAATTATGGCGACTTTAGCGTCTTTAGCCGGTGCCTTAACGAAGGTCTCTCCGGCCGCTTTCATATCGGCGTTATCGGCCACGAAGCGCTTAATATCCCGAATGGCTAAGGGTGCGTCCATTTGGGCCCGGCGGCATTCTTTTTCGCAGGGATGAACGCAGACCCGGCCTAGGGTCGCGGGGAAGGGCAAGACGTCCATGATTACTTCAAGGGCTTCTTGGTAGCGACCTTTAGCGGCTAGCGCCACGTAACCGTGTGCGTTAACATTAGCCGGACAGGAAACGACGCAGGGGCTGACGCCTTCTTTTGAAAGGGAATAAGCGTTGGGGTAGGCTTGGGCGTAGGATTTGAAAGTAGCTTTTCTGAGGCTGAGGTTCTCGTTAAATTCGGCTGGTAAATCGACAGGACAGACTTTAGCGCAATCTCCGCAGGCCGTACATTTAGAGCCGTCGATAAACCTTGGGTTCTTTTTTACCCTGGCAATAAACTTTCCTGGCTCTCCAGAAATGTCTAAGACCTCGGCGCAGTTGATGGTTTCGATGTTTATATGCCCTCCGACGTCGTTTAGTTTCGGAGAGAGGATACACATCGAGCAGTCATTGGTCGGGAAGACTTTGTCCAGTTGGGGCATTCGACCCCCGATGGCCGGATTTTTATCAACGAGGTGAACAAAGTAGCCCATTTCGGCTAAGTCCATCGACGTTTGAATACCGGCTATGCCGCCGCCGATGACCAGTACGGCGCCACTTTTGTCAGTTTTGTTAGTCATAGGGGTCTCACCTGAGTTTCTGTGTGGTTTAGTGTCGCTTTTATTTTTAGTCGCGACCAAAGTGAGGGGGCAAGGCGTCGGGAAAAATCAATAGCGATTTTAGGAGTTAGGCTTTTAAGGTCCATTGATTCCATATTTTGGAAAAATCCCGAGCACAGCATAATTTAAAGAGGGTACGCTGTCGAGGAAAAAACTTTACCTCGGCTAAATAAAAAAAGCACAGCGTCGAAGGAAATTAATCAATCGATAGCCGCGAAATTATTCATCCTGAAATTGTTTTTCGCAGATATCATAATATAAAGAAAAATATATGTCAATAGAATTTTTTGACGTGTTTTAGGAGGCGAGAAAAATTTTAAATTTAAAGAATAACCAATAAATTTAAAGAATTACCTTAAGGCGGATAAATTTCTTTTTTGTAAATTGTAAATTTTTTTACCAAACCGATCCCAAAATAAAGAGCGGAAGAAAAAATAGGCTTTGGAAGACTAGTCTTATTTATATTAAGAATAAGAATTAATAAAGATTATTATTTGATAACTTAAAAAAATACTAAATATTTTGACAAAATTTTCCTTCGTATTTAAACTATAAAAGTCAGCCCTAATAAACAACTTCGCTCTTGAAGCTACTTTAGCTCAGTCAGAGTAGTTGGCCTAAAATTAAACCCAGAAAAAAAATCAATAACCCGGCCAGCCAAATTGATTGGACAGATTTTTGAAAGTCTTGAGCCGCTATAGAAATAATTAAAAAACTTGTTTGATAATTAAAATTTTAAACAAAAATTTAACTTTAAATACTTTTATAGCGAGACCAGAATCTTTTTTTCCCTACGTTGCGGCTGGTAGCGACTTTCGAGTTGTAATTAAGTTTTAGCATACCCTTAAGATCTAAACATTAGTTCTTTTGAAGTTTCTACTTAGCTCTCTGCTCCAATCATATATTTTAACTTTGATTAATGTTAAAATTACTAAGCTCCTATAGGGGGCTACATTGTTGCGGTATATGTCGTCCCTTTCAATAACATTTTTCATTTTAGGCAGCCTTTTTTTGAGCCTCTTAGCTCACAACCAGATGACCTAAGTATTTGGAATTAAAATATCCAAATGACTAAGGTTTCAATCTAGAAAATCATTTCGTTCGAGTGTTTATGCTGGATGAATTTGTCCAAACAGAGACGGTTTATTTGTCCAAAGCTAGCCAATAAACTTGTCCAGCGATAGGTTGAATCTTCTGCACAATGCTGTTTTGACCTCA
>JAITQT010000111.1 GCA_031288745.1 Deltaproteobacteria bacterium | reverse complement strand
AAAAGCTGGACTGAAAATAAATCCATCCCTTTCAAGCTGATTCCTTACCCAGCTAAAGATGCGGCTCCTCCCCTGGCTGAGGCAGCCTAGGTTTCCAATTGCACAGTTGGAAAAATTTTAAAGTCTGCCGCGGCGGGTTCCTTTAATTTTTTAAAAATTTTTTGCGACTTTTTTAGTGGCGACTAGCTATGGCTCCTTTAGTCAAGAGCCGAAAAGGTTTTTCTAGAAAAGGCTTAATCGCTTAGACAAACGTTTAGAGTTTTGTTAAATTGGGACGGCTCCTCTGGTCATAAAGTTATTTCGCAGTAAGCTGCAGCAGGGCACCGCTTTCAATTTTAGGCGAGTATATTGGAAAATCAAAGAACACCAAAATGATCCTTATTTTCCTGGCCTAAAGGGTGCACTTTACAGCGCTTCCAATAAAACGTTGGCTGGCCATTTTAAGCTCATTTAGCTTCTTAGGTAACAGGCGACCCAGCGAGAGTTTTGGGTTTGACAAAGAGCAGGAGCACTTTGACGGCAGCGTTCGATAAATTCTGGGCAACGAGGGTGAAAGGGGCAGCCGAGGGGTGGATTTTGCGGGTCGGGTGGTTCGCCTTCTAAGATCAGATCATCGGTTAGAGAAGTTTCAGCCGAGGCCAATAGGGCTTTGACGTAAGGGTGGTGCTCAACTTGGCCGAAAAGGGAACGAGGAAAGATCTCCATTATTAGCCCGCCGTACATAACCGCCAAACGATCGGCCATCAAGCAGACCAAGGCCAGATCGTGGCTGATTAAGACAACGGTGAGCCCTCTTTTGACTTTTAGATCCAAAAGTAGATTAATAATCTGGGCTTGGATGGAAACGTCTAGGGCCGAAGCGGGTTCATCGGCAATTAAAACCATTGGGTCGAGCGATAGGGCTCTAGCTAAGCATAGTCGTTGACGTTGCCCGCCGGAGAATTGATGGGGGTAGCGCGAAGACATTTGAGGGCTTAAGCCTACTTCCTCAAGTAATCTTTCGATCTTAAGGTGCCTCTCAGTCCTTGAGCCCAAACGGTGGATAATAAGGCCCTCGGCTAAGGCTTCCATGGCCGTTTGTCGTGGATTTAACGAGGAGGCCGGGTCTTGGAACATGAATTGGACTTTTTTATTAAAATTTCGACGCTCTTTAAAATCAAAAGAGTTTAAGTCTCGTCCTTGGAACAATATGCGGCCTTGTATGGGTTTATAAATCCCGCCCATTAGCCTACCTAAGGTGGATTTACCAGAGCCGCTTTCTCCAACTAGCCCTAAGATTTCCCCTGCCCTGGCGGTAAGCGAGACCCCCCTGACCGCGAGAACTCCACTATCTTTTTTTCCCTTGCTCCAAAACTTAGTCAATTCCGCGCCTAGGCCTAGAGACGGGTAAAAGGCCATGCGGACGTCTTGAGCCGTTAACATGGGGGCTCATTGTGACAACGAAGCGCTCTTTGCCCAGGTAAGGCTCGTAAGGGCGGTAGGCTTTGTGCGCAGATGGCTAACCGTTCTGCGCAGCGAGGCTCGAACGGGCAGCCCGGAGGTGTAAAACCTGGTGGTGGCGGCCCCCCTGGGATGGCTTGCGGGCGGCGCGAAGTATCTTGAGAGGGGTTGGGTGGCAAAGCCTTAATTAAACCTCTAGAATAAGGGTGTAACGCTGCGGAAAAGTCGGCTGCAGTCTCTTCGACCACCACCCCTGCGTACATGACCAGCGCCCTTTGGGCCAGACCGGTGAGGAGTCGCAAGTTATGCGTGATAAAAAGGACAGAGGTTTTTCTTTCCTGGATCATATCTTTTAGAAGTCTAATTATTTGAGAGGCAATGGTGGGATCGAGAGCCGTAGTGGGTTCGTCGGCTATCACCAGCTCTGGGTTAAGGGCCAAGGCCATAGCTATGACGACTCTTTGTCGCATACCACCCGAAAAGCGGTGGGGATAGCTTTTATAGGCGGCCGAAGGGTTGGGTAGCCCCACTCTAGCTAAGAGTTCGACGGCCATCTCTCGGGCCTCTTTTGGCTTGCGATTAAGGCGAAGGCGAAAGATTTCGGCTACTTGTTCTCCTATGGTAAAAACCGGATTGAGGGCTGTTAAGGGCTCTTGGAAGACCATGCCCATCTGGCGGCCGCAAAGCTCGCGGCGTTCTTTTGGTGAAAGGGTAGTCAGCTCAAGGCCCTTAAAAGTAATCGACCCGCTTTCCCGTTTGGCCCCGTAAGGGGTTAACCCCATTAGGCTAAAAGCCGTCAAACTTTTGCCCGAGCCGCTTTCACCCACCAAGCCAACCACTTGGCCAGATTCGAGATCGAAATTAAGACCGTTAACGGCCTTAATCCGGCCTCGCTCGAAGCTTACTACTAAATCTCTAACTTTTAAAATTGCTTCCCTTGGCACTAAATTATTGGTGTTAGTCAAGAGATATCTCGCTTAAAATAATATGGATTAGGCCACTGAGGTTGAGTCGGCGGCTTTAAACTAAAGAGAACAGCGGTTATAAAACGGCTTGGCCTAAAACTAGCCTAAAGGCTTAACTATTAAATAGGCACCAGACGGTGCCTTAGGTTGATTAAAAATTACGGCCAAAGCTAAGATCTTTTTCGAGCTTAAGCTAACATACTAAGCAGTTCGTCTTAAAATAATTTAAGGCGGTTTTAATCTCTAAAAAAGAGGCTAGGTCGAAGGTATAAGTCATTTGGCTCCAACCGAGCGGGTTTGGGTTGGGGCGATATTTTTGGGAAAAAGGCTGCCCATCAATTTTAGTCGTCCAAGCTATCTTAACTTAAATTGGGTGGAATATAAAGGCTTTCAGCAAGAGGCTCTGCGTTTGTTTTCAACTTGCGTGTCGTGAACTTTAAGCCGCTATGTTTAATTGCTAAGCCAAACTCTTACGTAACAATTTCGTTTCCAGTAGAAGCCACTGCATTATTATGTATCGAATTTTAAATATAGATCTAAAGATCGATTTTAATAAGAAACCTCCTAAAATCATGAATAAAAACTTAAGGCTAGCCCTGAAACTATATTATAGCTCGAAAGCCAACGCCAGCCGAACTTGGCGGGGATAAAGGTCTGGTGAAACGGTTAGGGGAGATTGGATAAATCGCTATAATGTAGGGGAACTTAACACTTTGTTTTAGACATAGCTAGTTAGTAGGCCTTAATATTTGCCCAGTCGTCTGTAAAGGAGGTTAAAAAGTGTGTAACGTTCACCAAGTTTTTTCCCCCACGTTACGGCTGGTAGCGACTTTCGAGTTGTAATTAAGTTTTAGCATACCCTTGATCGAAGCGCAAAAAGTCACCTTATATGAGTCCTTAATTTTGTAACAGAGCCTTATTACTAGTTAATTTTTTTTGACTATTTTGATTTTAAGAGGTTTTTGCGCTTCGATCACCCTTAAGATCTTAACATTAGTTCTTTTGAGGTTTCTACTTAGCTCTCTGCTCAACAATAAATTTTAACTTTAGATTAATGTTAAAATTACTAAGCTCCTATAGGAGGGGGCTACATTGTCGCGGTATGTGTCGTCCCTAGCGTAAACAGAGGTGCTATTAGGTCAGCTATTGAACACCTAAAGTCAAGTAAAATTGTAGGAAAACAGAGCTTGTAACCGGCAGAGGGTAACATCGGCTAGGCTTTTTAGCGAGCTGCCCCCGAGCCCTGAAGTAGCGACAATGGAGGCCGTTATTATGGCCATAAAGTACATTGTCTCATTTACCACCGATGAAAGTGATGAGTTAACCGATTTGATAAGGACCATGAAGACGGATTTAAGGTCGATTTTCTTCGCCAAAGCTCTTTTACTTGGTGAGCCTCCACCTGAAGGTCAACAATGGAAGAACAAGGCCATTTGCAAAGCTCTCGGTCTGGGGAGAGCACGCTGGAAAGACTCAAAAAACGTTTTGTTGAAGAGAGGTTGTCTAGAGCTATGGAGCGTAAGGCTATAGACACAAGTTAAAGAGAGATTAAGTTTGAAGGAGCCTTCGAAGCCTCGCTTATGGCCATGGGATGTTCTCTTGCTCTATAAGAATCTGTTGACCTCTCTGTTAGATTAAGATGACTAATCCAATATTACAGACTTAAAAGACCGGCTCCTAAAGGCTTTGGAGGACTTTGATTCGAGATATCATTTCCTGAAATTCCCATTCGGCCTTAAGGCCTCGGAAAGGTGGCCCAGGTCATCATTTATTCGGTTTTGAAGGCCCTACGCTTTAAGGTTACTTCGTAAGTAACCGAATCTGAAGGGAAAATGGATTTATTGATTACTACGAAAAAGGACACTGTTTTTTTGTCTCTGAGTTTAAATGCGAGAAATTAGAGCCAAAAGTATTATCTTCCCTACGTATCGGATCTTTAAAAAAATTTGTAATAGAAAAAAAATGGGAATTATCGTTAAAGGCAACGTAACCGTTCACCAAGTCTTTTTTTTCCAACGTTGCGGCTGGTAGCGACTTTCGAGTAGAAATTAAGTTTTATCATACCCTTAAGTTCTTAACATTAGTTCTTTTAACGTTTCTACTTAGCTCTCTGCTCCAATCATATATTTTAACTTTGATTAATGTTAAAATTACTAAGCTCCTATAGGGGGCTACATTGCTGCGGGATGTGTCGTCCCTTTCAATAGGCTTGGCACCGCAGCGTTCTCTCTTGTGAACG
>JAITQT010000388.1 GCA_031288745.1 Deltaproteobacteria bacterium | reverse complement strand
CATTCCATTTTTGCTTGCAATCTTGAATGAAAAACTTAGAGACATTGCCCACCCGAAGGTGTGGAGGCTCATCAACGGGATGGTACGGCAAGCAATATTTATGCCAGTAAAAGCGGTTAAAAAAAAATTTTTGACGCTTTTGCCCTGTTTGCTCCTAGTTTTCGCTGTCTAAATGGTTGGGGCTGTAAGTCGGCGAGTTTGACACCGGATTTGGACAAGATAATCGCAGCCCATTACAAAATGAGGGCCGTCAACGGGCAACAAGGCCATGGTACCCGCTTTGGCCTCCTCCATTAGCGCAAGTAAAACTTCTAGATAAAATGGGCGCAGCTTTTCAGGATCTGCCTTTGCTGGCAACGAGCCGCTTTTTAAAAGCTTGAAGCCATGTTTTTTTAGAAGCTTCAACACCGTTACCAGCGAAACCTTAATACCAAATTTCTCGTAAATCAGGTCGGCGATACAATGTCAATTTATAAAATAAAAAATATTTCTCTATATATTTATATTACATACACTTCTCCAAAAGCTCTTTAAACCTATATAAAAAAAATACTTAAATTATTATTTTAGGTTACTATATTGGTATCAGGATCAGAGTTAGAGTCAAAGTTAAATTCTAGGTCAGGCACCGGCTCAGACTCTTGATAATCTTGCGTCCGCGAAGGGCACTCTATAAGAGCGCAAACGTGGCAATAGGGATGACGAGCTAGACAGAGCGCCCGGCCATGGGCAATCATCTGATGTGAAAAAAGGGTCCAACGAAATTGCGGGACCAAGAACATCAAATCCTTCTCAATGGCCACAACGTTAGGTTTACTAGTTAACCCTAGCCTTTGAGTAATGCGGGCCATATGAGTGTCTATGGTAAGGCTCGGTACACCAAAGGCGTCGCCCATAATAACGTTGGCCGTCTTACGACCTACCCCAGGGAAGGTTCTTAAAAGAGTGACGTCCCCCGGTACCCGCCCGCTGTATTTGGAAACCAACATTTGGGCCGTTTTCTTAAGATTTTTGGCCTTAGAGCGAAACAAACCGCAAGACTTGATGGCTTCCTCAACTTCTTTTAGCGAGGCCACGGCCAATTTTTCGGGCGTAGGAAATAGACTAAAAAAGCCGGGAGTGACCAAATTCACTCTTTTATCCGTACACTGGGCCGATAAGATGGTAGCCACTAAAAGCTGAAAGTGAGTTTTATAGTCAAGCCCGCACTTAGCCCCTGGGTACTTTTGGTCAAAAAACTCTATGACCTTAAAGACAAAATGATCCGGGGGAGGCCCGTTGACTAAGTTTCTATCCGTATTGTAAAAGCCCGTGGAGTAAGTAAGAAAGACCTTAGGCTTTGGACCGCGAGTACTCATCTTAAACACCTTAGCGGCTCAAAAAAAAGTGGCTCTAAAATCATAGGTCTATCAACTGATCTTAAACTATTCTCCTTCAAAGAGTTCCTCCATTTTTAGGACCGCATTTTCAACAGTAAAGCCAAAATAATCAAATATTTTTGAGGCCGGGGCCGAGCGTCCAAATTGTTCAACGCTAATCATCGCCCCTCGCGGCCCTAGCCAACGCTCCCAGCCAAAGCTAAGCCCAGCCTCAAGCCCTAGGCGGCGAGTTAGGTTTAAAGGTAAAACACTCTCGCGATAAGCCTGGCTTTGCTCGCAAAATAGCTCCCAGCTAGGCAAAGAGACAACTGACACCTTTCGCCGAGGGCTTAAAACTTTTTGAGTTTCTAAAGCCAAGCTTACCTCCGAGCCGCTAGCTACTATTAAGCCCTGGGCCTCACCGCCTGGGGCCGGACTTAGGACGTAGCCGCCCTTAAGGGCCCCTTCGACAAGACTAGGGTAAAGGAGAGGGTCTAAAATAGGTAAATCTTGGCGCGATAAAATTAAAGCGCTCGGCCCTGTACGCGAAAGAGCCGCCCGCCAGGCGGCTATGGTTTCATAGGCGTCGGCGGGCCGAAAGACCATAAGATTGGGAATGATCCTAAGTGAGGCGAGCTGCTCTATAGGTTGATGAGTGGGCCCATCTTCACCCACCCCCACGCTATCGTGGGTTAAGACGTAGATAACCTTGAGGTTCATAAGAGAGGAGAGACGAACGGCAGGCCTTAAAAAATCAACGAAGACTAAAAATGTGCCCCCAAAGGGGATAAAGCCTCCGTGAAGGGCGAGACCGTTCATAATAGCGCCCATGGCCTGCTCTCTTACCCCGTAATGGACATTGCGGCCTCTTGGGTTTAAGGGGCTTAAAGAGCCTAAATCCTTAAGCTCCGTCTTATTAGAAGGCCCTAAATCGGCCGAACCACCCAAGATCTCGGTAGCCAACGGGGCCAGAGCGCTAACGACTACTTGAGAGGCTGAGCGGGTAGCAAGAGGCTTATTTTTATCAAAACTAACCTTAAGCTTATCTTCCCAACCTATAGGCAACCGCCCTTCAAGCCTTCGATGAAGCTCTTTAGCTAGCTCAGGGTATTTTTTCTCATACTCTATTAGCCTTTCTTCCCAAGCAGTTCTCTCGCTTTCATACGCAGCACCGCGCTCTTTAAAATTGCGGCCCACCCGCTCATCTAGGAAAAACGGGGGCTTTCCAGCGTAGCCGTAAAAAGCCCTGGTCGCTTCCAAGGCTTGCGCTCCCAAGGGTTCTCCATGGGCCCGGCTTTGGCCTTCCTTAGGGCTCCCTGCCCCGAGCTTAGTGCGGCACATGATTAAAGAGGGCCGCTCGCTCTCTGCCCTAGCCTTTTCTAAGGCTAAGCTTATGGCTTCTAAATTTTCTCCGTCGGAAACGACAGAAACGTGCCAGCCGTAAGCCAAGTACCTAGCTCTAGTATCTTCAGAAAAAGCCAGATCGGTCCCCCCTTCGATGGTTACTTGATTATCATCATAGAGGCAAATAAGTTTACCTAAGGCCTGGGTCCCAGCTAGAGAAGAGGCTTCGGAAGTGACGCCCTCCATCAAATCGCCGTCGGAAACGATAGCGTAGGTAAAATGGTTAAAAATCTCAAAAGAGGGTTGATTAAAAATAGCGGCCATGGTCCTTTCAGCCATAGCCAGGCCCACACACATAGCTAGCCCGTGCCCCAAGGGCCCGGTGGTAGCCTCTACCCCCGGGGTGCCCCCCCGCTCAGGGTGACCGGTAGCCAAACTATCCCATTGCCGAAAATTTTTAAGATCATCTAGCGTTATGGCGTAGCCAGCTAGGTGAAGAAAAGAGTACAAAAGGGCCGAGCCATGACCGGGAGATAAAACGAAACGGTCGCGATTAGGCCAATCAGGGCCCTTAGGGTCGTGACGTAAAAATCTAGTCCACAAAACGTAGGCCATAGGGGCAGCCCCTAAAGGTAACCCTGGGTGACCACTTTGAGCCCTTTCAACCATATCGACGCTAAAAAGACGCAAGGTATCAACCGAAGCCCGGTCTTTACGATTAAAAACTGTGGCTGACATAAGCGAACCTCTTTATCATGACTAAACTAATTCTTAAAAA
>JAITQT010000303.1 GCA_031288745.1 Deltaproteobacteria bacterium | reverse complement strand
CGGGCCTAAAACAAATGGTGCACGATCAGATACTGGATGGACAGAATATATATTTATACTTGGATTTACAAGATCAAATAATACAACAGCTAGATAAACTCATTACCTTCGAATTCACCGACTCGGTTGTGGAAAACGAAATCGATCGACAAATAGTCTCTTATCGGACCCAAGCCGTCAAAGAACACGGCTCTGAGATCAAAGAGACTTTGGAAGATTATCTTAAAAACAAATTTTTACGAAATCAACTTCGAAAAAAAGCTATTATGGTACTTAAAGGTACATATATTTTTAACCAAATAGGTAAAGAAAATAATATTTCAGTCACCAAAGAAGAACTCGAAAACGCTATTCTGAAAGAATCCTTCTATTACGCTAATAATCTTAAAGACAGGGAATCTCTCACTACCAAAGAAAAGATACGTGAAATTAGAAATTTTATCTTTGAGGAAAAAATAACTAATTTTATCCTTGAGAGGGCTCAGGTTACTGAGATCGATCAGAGTGAAAAACACCTTCATTTAGACGACAACTCTAAAAATAATGGCCAACACACCGATGCTCACGAACATCATCACGATTATGGGCACGAAGAAGATGAGGCCAGCGAATTTTCTAAAGATTAAGTCAACGAACAAGCCAAAGACCTAATCTTTACTGCCTAAGTCTATCGCTTTAGTTGCCTTTAGGCTCTCTAACCAAAACCTGGCCCATCTTATACCAGAGAACGAAATGATTTTCCTTTTTTGGCCGTTTGACTTAAGTAAGGCGGCTAGGCGTCATGGCAAATGCTTTTGTCCTTGGGTATAAAACCTGTTGAAAAAGTATAGTTAAAAATCTATGATCGATGCGAAAAAAGTCACCTTATATCAGTCCCTAAATTTCTAACAGAGCCTTATTACTAGTTAATTTTTTAAACTATTTTGCTTTTAAGAGGTTTTTGCTCTTCGATCATCTATAGTCAAAAAAAAACTTGACTAAAAAAAAATATATGCTAGTCTATTTTTGCGCCCCTCGGTCGTCTAGAGATAACCGAGCCCCGGACCCCAGAGGGTCCGGGTTTTTTATTATTAAAAGAAAAAAGCTAAATAAAAAGAATATCTGTTTTTTATAGATGGATCCAATATGTATCATACATTAATCGAATTTAATTTAAATAAATATAAATGGTTAAATTATAAATATTTAGCTAATGTTTTTATATTAAACAATACAGAGACCATAATAGATATATATTATTTTACCGCTATACCATATTAGAACCTAAAAAAAGTAAATAAACATAAAATATACATTAAAGCTTTAGAAACAGAAAATATACATATAATATATGAAAAATTTAAAGAAGTAACAAAAAAGTGTCGTGCTAAATATAAAGAGAGATAAATCATTTGAAGAAAAAGAAACAGATGTAAATATTGCTATTTCTATTGTTTCATTAGTTATTAAATATAAATTTAATACATTTTTGCTTTTTTCAGCAGATAGTGATCTTATACCTGTGATAGAAGAAATAAAAAACTTTTTCCAGATAAACAAATTAAAATTATTATCCTATTTAAGAGATCTGCTATAGACCTTAAAAATATTTGTGATGAATATTCAAAGATAAAATTATCTATTTATTAAATTACCAATTTCCTGATAAATTTACTTTAAATAAAACTAAATAAATATTTTTAATCAAACCAGTTGAATGGAATTAACACATATATACATGTGCGCCAGTGAAGGCGTCTTATCAGAGTGCTGAAAATCCGCTTCAGTGGGCTAGTTAGTGGCTCCTGTAACCGAACGTAACTGCGTCGCCGAGAGGCGGGGTGGAGAACAACTGGCGGTGAACGACCAGTCCGCAGGATGACGAACCTGATTCGGCCGTGTAACGAGAAGAGCACCCATGTATATTGTGAATCCCGTGCGGACATCACCGAGCCGGCGCTATACCCAAGAACGAAAACATTTGCCATGACACCTAGCCGCCTTACTTAAGCTAAGCGGCCTAACTAGCGAGAGTAAACAAAAATATGACTTAGTCAAGCCTCTCGTTTTATTTTAGCCCCCAAGCCTTAGCTATGGGGGAGTTAGGGGAAGATAACTTCTCTAACTTAATTAAGCTCCCTGCGGTCGCTTTATGTTACCCAGTCATAAGGCCGTTTACCCCGGCTCTTTCGATCCCCCGACTTTGGGGCATGTTAGCGTCGTGAAAAGGGCTCTTAACGTTTTCGATAAAATTATCGTAGCCGTGGCTTACAACCCTGGCAAAAAAACTCTCTTTACTGTCGACGAACGCTTAGAACTCTTAAGAGACTCTTTAGCCGCCTTTCCGGCCTCTCGGGTGGAAGTTGATTTCTTCCAAGGCTTAACCGTCGATTACGCCCGCTCCCAGGGAGCGCGAGCGGTACTACGCGGCTTAAGAGTTCTGGCTGACTTTGACTTTGAATTTCAACTGGCCATGATGAACAATCATATTGATCACGATATTCAATCGGTCTTTTTGATGGCTGACCATCAATGGTTTTTCGTTAGTTCCTCAATAGTTAAAGAAGCGGCCATGTTTGGCGCAGACGTGGATAAGCTGGTCTCTCCGCTTGTGGCTGAAAAACTAAAGGCCAAATTTGATCGAAGCGCAAAAAGTCACCTTATATGAGTCCTTAATTTTGTAACAGAGCCTTATTACTAGTTAATTTTTTTTGACTATTTTGATTTTAAGAGGTTTTTGCGCTTCGATCAAATTTAAGGTCCAACGCGTCGTTAGTGATGAAAATAAATCGAATTAACTGTTTTGCCCCTAATTTTTAGGTAATTATTTATGGAAATTCCCAAAAAAATAGTGCCGCTGGCCCATCGTAAAATTCATCCACAAGACGAGGCTAAGCTAGGTTTCGGCGATATCTACACCGACCACATGTTTAACTATGATTATTATGACGGTCAATGGCGTAATCCTAGAATAGTGCCCTTCGCCCCTCTCCAGCTCTCTCCAGCGGCCATGGTCCTCCACTATAGCCAAACCATCTTCGAGGGTCTTAAGTGTTATCGCCAGCCTGACGGACGCTTAGGCCTCTTTAGACCTCACGAAAACTTTAAACGCTTTAACC
>JAITQT010000271.1 GCA_031288745.1 Deltaproteobacteria bacterium | reverse complement strand
TAAAGTCAAGAGCAAAATATAAGCTATAAGAAAATAATTATGGGATATAGCATACCTAAAGGATTAAAAAATAAATTCTGCCGTCTTAGAGGCTGAGGGGTTTTTGCGCTACGATCACCTTTATCAGTCCTTAAATTTGTAACAGGGCCTTATTATTAGTTAATTTTTTAGACTACATTGCTTTTAAGGGGTTTTTGCGCTTCGATCAACATTAGTTCTTTTGAGGTTTCTACTTAGCTAGGTGCCCCAACCATATATTTTAACTTGGATTAATGTTAAAATTACAAAGCTCCTATAGGGGGTTACATTGTTGTGGTATGTGTCGTCCATTTCAATAGGCTTGGCACCGCAACGTTCTCACTTGTGAACGGGCCCTTAAACGTTCACATTTGTGAACCGACACTAATAAATAGCCGACTAAAATCGTTCTCATCCTAGGGGACTTGAGGGTGGTTTTAAGATTAAAGGCCGCCCTAGGCGGCCTTCTTTTTGTGTGCCCGGCAGGGGCGCTTACTGGAGCGGTGCAACGTTCGCTCCAGACTTGGCAGTGGAATGTAGCCGAAGGCTAGGGTGTCCGCCGCGAGGCGGAATCTGAAAGAGCCGGAGGCAAAACTCTCGGCCCGACGAACCTCAAATCGCACAAGCAGACCTGAGCAGACGAGCTTATCAAACTAAGCGAAGTCCAATACTGCACGAACTCATGGATGTAAATGCGGCGGGTAGGTGAGGGGAAAATTAGCGCTTTAACCCAAAGTATCTGGTAACGGGCAATTGTGGCGTGAGAAATTAGCACAAGCCATAGTACCAAAGGGACGAACTTCGGGAAGGGCTTAGTATGGAAACCTCAATAGCAATAGGCGGGAACAACGAGAGAAAAGTATGATGTCGACTGGCCTATTGGAAATGTCATGATTAATATTGGACTACCGAACCGCCCGGTGCCGAACGGCACGTTTAGGTGGTGTGGGAGGACGGCGGGGTAAACCCACCTCCTACCCGATTAGCTCTAAAAAAAGGTAAAGTTTATGACTCTACTTGGTGATACGGAAAATCAGTTAGCTCAAGCCTTTCATCAAATGTTTGATAACTTTCCAGAATGGGCCCAGTTGACCCATAAATCTTTTCGGGTGGTGGCCGTCAATCCCGCTATGAAGGCCTTGGGCCGAAAGGAGGGCCTAAGCTGTAACGAAGGGGGAGAGCCTATGGGGCATAGTGGCTGCTGGGCACAAACGGCCTTGGCGAGTGGCAAGCCGGTCTGGGCCAAACAACCTCTCTCTCTTCCCGATAGCTTAGGCGGAGTAGTTTTTTGGATCCCTATTGAGGGTCATCCCGATTACTTCGTTCACTTTACTATCGGTCAGAGGTTCGACTATAATCGTCCGCCGGATTTTGGGCCTTGCCCGACTGTGGAGATTTGATTTAGCTTATTTGCCCCTACCAGAGTGGTCAGCTAAAAGGTGTTTTTATGGCCTCCAAAGCCTCGGTGGCTCTTTGAGTTCCAAATCGAAAATCAGAGCCGACGATTTGTTGGTTAAAATTGGTTTAGCCGCTGACCGCCGCCAAGCCGCTTCGTTAATTATGGCCGGTTTGGTTTTTGACCAAACCGGCCAGAGAATTGATAAGGCGGGGAGCCTAAGGGATAGTGAAAGTTTAATTAATCTAAAGAGCGCTCGTCGTTACGTAAGCCGTGGCGGGCTAAAACTCGAGGGGGCCTTAGACGATTTCGCGCTCGATCTAAAAGGGCTTAAGTGCCTTGATTTAGGGGCCTCCACTGGAGGATTTACCGATTGCCTCTTGCAGAAAGGGGCTGCGGCTGTAACGGCGCTAGACGTGGGGAAGGGCCTACTTGACTTTAGGTTGCGAATAGATCCTCGGGTGAAAATAGTTGAAAATTTTAATGCCCGTTTTTTATACGGCCATAAAGAGAGAGCCGAGTTGGGAGAGCCTTTTGATCTAATAACCACTGATTTAAGTTTTATTTCTCTTAAGCTGGTTATCCCGCAGGCCGCCACTTTAATGAATAGTCGAGGGTTGATGCTCGTTTTAGTTAAGCCCCAATTTGAGCTTCCTAGAGAGCAAGTCGGACCCGGGGGGGTAGTTATTGACCATAAATTGATTATGGAAGCGGTCGATAGCCTATCGGCCTTTGCCAGAAGTTTGGTTAAACCCTTAGTTGAACTTAAACGCAGCCCCTCTAAGCTTAAAGGCCGTGATGGTAACCAGGAAGTCTTTCTTTTGTTAGGGCCTAGCTCTTAAGTATCTAGATAGCCTAATTTTTGGCGATATCGCCAAGAGACTAAAGCTAGCAAAATCAGGTCAATTTCACCTATTTAAATAAAGAGGCTTGTAAAAGCCTTTGGTTGACTAGGGGGGTGGGGTTAAGTCTGCTACTTTGTTTTAAAAATCATTGGCCCTAAGGCTTGTGCTGTGTAGTCTGCTTAAAGCTTAAGTGTGATCGTAGCGCAAAAACCCCTCAGCCTCTAAGACGGCAGAATTTATTTTTTAATCCTTTAGGTATGCTATATCCCATAATTATTTTCTTATAGCTTATATTTTGCTCTTGACTTTAC
>JAITQT010000267.1 GCA_031288745.1 Deltaproteobacteria bacterium | reverse complement strand
TAAAGTCAAGAGCAAAATATATGCCATTTGAAAAAAATTATTTGTATCTGGCAGGACTAAAATGTAAAAGCAAATTGAGCCTCCATGGGAGTTGAGGGGTTTTTGCGCTACGATCAAGGGTATGCTAAAACTTAATTACAACTCGAAAGTCGCTACCAGCCGCAACGTGGGGAAAAAAAGACTTGGGGAACGGTTACAAAAAATACAACTGTTGCCAATCTGGACGAATGGTAATAAACTAAGCCCATGAATAATTAGCGGACATCTGACCGCTTAATTGATATTGAGCTTATAAGCAGCTTATCGTGTATGGCTTTTAATATTAAGACCCGAAAGGGTCCATTTTAACCCTCTCCCTTCGACTAGCGAAGGTTACCTAAAGGCACCCCATAATGGCTAAAGATGAGAAACTGATAAATACTTCCTTTGAAGCTGGCTTACAGAGGCTAAAGACTATAGTCGACGCCTTGGAAAATAAGGATTTGACTCTAGATGAGGGTCTGGCCCATTTTGAGGAGGGGATGAAATTAAACCAATCTCTCCAAGAAATGTTAGACTCAGCCGCAGCCAAATTTGAACTACTCTCCAAAGGCGAAGACGGTAAAACGCGCTCTAAGAGCCTAAAAATTAACGATTCCGACCTTGCTCAAGCGATAGAGAACGAGGCCGAGGACTCTTAATTAGCCTGATAAATAGCTTCCTCCATTACCTGAGGCTAGCTAATTTTTAGTTTTTTGAGGAATTATTCACCTCTTTAAAAAGGTTAGAAAGCGCAAGGCCAATCACATATTACCGGGGTCAGGATAAATCATTGATTTTCCTACTTTTGTAGATGCGCTTTTAGCTTTAAAAACGATTGTTAGCCCGCGACAAATCTTTCTTCGAGCACTTTATCTAGTGTCCGTTCACAAATGTGAACGTTTAAGGGCCAGTTCACAGGAGAGAACGTTGCGGTGCCAAGCCTATTTAAAGGGACGACACATACCGCAACAATTTAACCCCCAAAAGAACTTAATGTAAAGATCTTAAGGGTATGCTAAAACTTAATTACAACTCGAAAGTCGCTACCAGCCGCAACGTGGGAAAAAAAGGACTGGGTGAACGGTTACATTAATTATAAAACGTCGAAAGCTTTTTCAGTTTCGCCCCCAAGAAAATCCAACAATTAGACAAGCAAGGGATTAAGAGCGAAACGGGGCGGTCTAAACGCCTGCTACAAACATTTCCAAAAGGACGCTCAAATAAGATCGAAGCGTCAAAAGTAGCCGTTTTCAGTCCTTAAAATTTTAACATAGTCTCATTACTAGTTAATTTTTTAGACTATGAGGCTTTTAAGACAATTTTGCGCTTAGATCAAATATGATCGAAGCGCAAAAACCTCTTAAAAGCAACATAGTCTAACAAATTGACTAGTAATAAGGACATATTACAAATTTAAGGACTGAATAAAGGGGACTTTTTGCGCTTCGATCAAATATGATCTGTTTAAATTTGTATTAGGCAATAAATCCACAGTAAGGCCTTTATTATTCACCCGCTTAGGTTTCAATATGGTTTTCCAGTTAGTTGTCTAAATGCTAACTAAAGGTGTTTTATTGATTTTAAGCAGGAGACAAAGTTATATGGCGAACATTAACAAAGAGAAAAATAAGGGTGTCCGTTCACACATGAAAACGTTGCGGTGCCAAGCCTATTGAAAGGGACGACACATACCGAAACAATGTAGCCCCCTATAGGAGCTTAGTAATTTTAACATTAATCTAAGTTAAAATATATGGTTGGAGCAGAGAGCTAAGTAGAAACCTCAAAAGAACTAATGTTAAGCTCTTAAGGGTATTCTAAAACTTAAATTACAACTCGAAAGTCGCTACCAGCCGCTGCGTGGGAAAAAAGACTTGGTGAACGGTTACCTTATAAACTAAACACGCGAGCGGACATAAGTATTTAAGTAAGGCTTATTAGATAGCTTAATATATATTTAATTTTGTAAATAGTAAATTTAATATATATTTTAATATTCATCAGTACTTTTTAAATACTTATATTTAAGAATGATAATCTAAATCAAAAAATATATTTTAAATAGATTAAAAAAAATCATTGACAGCCATTCTTAAACAAGTAATTGATAGCTAGATAAGTATACAACATAAGCCTTTGGGTCCTGAGAGTAGCAACTGTTCCGTATTTTATTTTCAGAGGCGATGACGACCAATCACCTTTTGAGTTCCCTACCAAAGACAAAAAAGATGGCCAATATAGTACCAAACGAACAATTTTTAAAGCTCTGGAGCCAGAAGAGCATTATAACCGTCAACCAAGAATTGAGGCTTCTCTTCTTGCGTCAACGAAAAAACCAGCCTGATGAAATCCAAAATCTCCTCGAGGCCATGGACTATACCTTAAGTAGCGGAGGGAAGCGCTTAAGAGCTCTTTTAACTTTAGCCACCACTGAAGCTTGCGGTGGCAAATTTGAAGTGGCCATGCCCGGGGCCTTGGCCGTGGAGCTAGTGCACGCCTATTCATTAATTCACGATGATCTGCCCGATTTAGACGACGACGACTATAGGCGGGGGCAACTATCTTGCCATAAAGTCTTTGGCAACGCAGTGGCTATTTTAGCCGGCGATTGTTTGCAATCTCTGGCCTTCGAACTCCTTTTAAGCAACTGGAAGGGCCGTAGAGCCCCCTATGGTTCCCTTAAAGCCGCCTATATCTTGGCTAAGGCCATTGGCCCTCAGGGCATGGCCGGAGGACAGGCTATGGATCTAGCTTTCGAAAATCACTCTCCTCCCCTGGCTCAAATCCAAGACATGGGTAAACGCAAAACCGGGCGACTTTTATCGGCAGCCATGGCCATCGGGGCCACCCTAGCCGAGGCAAGTATTCAAAAAATCAACATAGCTGCCAAGGCAGGCCTAGCCGCTGGCCTTGCTTTTCAAATTAAAGACGATTTACTTAATCAAGAGGGTGACCCTACAGTAATGGGTAAAAGCGTGGGCACCGACGCCGAACGCGGTAAAAGCACCCTAGCCGCCCTTCTAGGGCCTAAAAAGGCCGCCGAGGCGGCCCGAGTTTGGGCCGCCTCGGCCAAAAAAATATCTAAAAATCTTAACTCCCCAAAACTTGATTGGTTGATCGGGACCATGGTCGATAGAAAAAGTTAAAAATTAAGCCTTGCTGGTTAATATTATTGTCTTAATCTTTTTCACTAATACTATACCCTTCATAAAGTATATTTACTAGTAGATATTCTAATTTATTCTATTTATTTTTTCAACGATAAAAATAATATATTATATTACAATACCAATATTTGATTAATTTTATGAAAGGAACGCCCAACGGCCTTGGCCTGAGGGTTTGAAGGCGCGAACGTTGAGTTTGCTTTCGAAAATTGACGCCCCGTCGGATCTCAAAAATCTGACTCAAGACCAATTGGAGGCCTTAGCCACTGAAATTCGCTCTGAGATGATCGAAGTGGTGACCTCTAACGGAGGCCATTTAGCCTCCTCGTTGGGGGCGGTGGAGTTAATTATCGCCTTACATTACGTCTTTGAGGCCCCCGACGACAAAATCATCTTCGACGTTGGTCATCAAGCCTACGCCCATAAGTTATTAACTGGGCGGCGACAAGCCTTTAAGAGCCTAAGGTTAAAAGACGGCCTGTCTGGCTTTCCTAGGCGCGAGGAAAGCCACTACGACTGCTTTAATAGCGGCCACTCCTCAACCTCCATCTCGGCCAGCCTAGGTATGGCCGTGGGGCGCGATCTAGAAAAGCTCAATCACCGGGTGGTGGCGGTCATCGGAGACGGCGCTCTCACCGGAGGCATGGCCATGGAAGCTATCAACCACGCCGGGGCCATGGGCACCAATCTTTTGGTCGTCTTTAACGACAACCGCATGTCTATTAGCCATAACGTGGGGGCGCTTAGTCAGTATTTATCCTTAAAACTAACCTCTCCAGAGCACATTCAATTAAGAGAAAGGGTCAAAAAAATTTTGGGGAAAGTGATGCCCCATAAGGGACACCGACTTATAAGGCGAGTTCAAAGAGCCGAGGAAGCCCTTAAGGCCTTTATGCTCTCCCCCACTACCTTTATGGCCGCTTGGGGCTTTAAATACTTAGGCCCTATTGACGGGCATAATTTTGATCGCCTAATAGAAGCGTTTAAACACGTTAAAAACTTAAATCGACCTATCCTTTTACACGTCTTAACCACTAAGGGCAAAGGTTTTCCACCGGCCGAAGAAAATCCATTAGATTTTCACGGCCTTGGCGGGGCGGCTAAGACTTTGCCTACGGCCCAGGAAGCTGGGGCTTTGGAGCTTATATTTCCAGCCCCGACCAAAAAAAGCTACACCGATTGCTTTGGCGACTATTTGGCCCAAAGAGGAAGCTGGGATAATAAACTCTCCGTCGTTACCGCAGCCATGAGCCAAGGCACTGGCCTAGAAAAGTTTTTCGCCCTCTACCCAGATCGCTCCTTTGACGTCGGCATTGCCGAGCAGCACGCGGTTACCTTTGCTGCGGGCTTAGCCGCTGCTGGCTTAAGACCGGTGGTGGCCGTTTACTCCACTTTCCTTCAAAGAGCCTTCGATCAACTCTTTCACGACGTGGCCCTGCCAAACCTAGCAGTGGTCGTGGCCGTCGATAGGGCTGGACTAGTAGGCGAAGACGGGCCCACTCATCACGGCGGACTAGATCTAGGTATGCTAAGGATGCTACCTAATTTCACTGTCATGGCCCCTCGCGACGAAGAAGAATTTACGGCCATGCTAGATTTCGCCTTTAAACTTAACGGACCGGTGGCCATCCGCTACCCTCGAGGTTCGGTCCCTTCTTACCATAACGAGCCAACTTCTGCGCTAGAATTAGGCCGAGCCGAAACTATGATTGAAGGTAGCGATCTAACTTTCGTCACCCTAGGCCAAACCGTCTGGCCGGCCATGGAAGCGGCCAAGCGCTTAAAAAAAAGATCTATTTCCGCCGGTGTTATCAATTTAAGGTTTATAAAACCACTCGATAGCCAAACCTTACTTGATATCTGCCAAAAGAGCCGGCTAATAATTACTTGCGAAGAAAACTCTCTCATCGGCGGGCTCTACGGGGCTGTCTGCGAACTACTGGCCTCTTTTAAGCTCAATAAACCTATGCCCATAAAAGGTTTAGGCCTAACCGACGCTCCTATTGCCCACGCCTCCCAGAGCCAGCAAAGGGCCTCTTTGGGACTCGACGCCTACGGCTTGGAGAAATTGGCTCTTGAGTTTTTTTATGAATTTAATCGACCTTAACTAGCCCAAAACTTATTCCCAAAACTTATTCTTTGATCGCCTCATAATTTACGTATATAATTACAACGCTTCATTATTTACAATTGGGCACGGTCATCTTTGTCATCTTTTAACTATGCCTCTGGGACTCAGAGTTAAGGCGCGCTGTTTTTTTCTTAAGACCTATCCTTGAGTGTGCCTAAAAATTTAGCTTTTCTAAAAGCCTTAATGTGAACTACTGCTACCCTAAAGGGTCCCGGCTTTTACAGACTCTAGATAGGTCACCAGACTAAGTTTATGAAAATACGCTATACTGTTAAATTTCTAAGTTGTAAATAATATTTAATTATACATATTTATTAATGTTTTACAAAAGTTGTAAGTTAAGGAAACTCTTAAGTTGTTGACTTTGATTCACTAGCCCTTCTAGAAAGCCTGCTGCTCTTTTAGATTTTAGCGGCGCATTACTATACGCTGTAAGGTTGCCTTTAATGGATTTTTCAAATGGCGAGGGGGGGCCAACCAATAGCCCATATTAGGCCTTTGTTCAGTCGAGCGGGAAGTGGAAAACAAAATCTTAAAGAGGCCTTGTGAACGGTTACATTACCTCGAGCCATGCCCTAGGTCAGGACTTAGGAGCCATTATCAACTACCCATCTTTGATAAGGGAGAGGCTTGTAATAGACCTGGGTTGTTGAGGATGAATGGAGTTAAATTTTTTTCGTTATTATTGTAGGTTAAAGATTAACGGCTCAAGGCCTCCTCAAGTTCCGCCCTCTTAAAGCTCTAGGTTATAGACAAGGGTAAGGTAAGTACAAACCGGATCGGGGGCTTAAAGCCGGTAACAACATTTTCAAGAGCTACGTTTAAACAGACCCGTAAGGGTGTTTTTTCTAGGAGCTTAACTCCTTCTACTTCTTAGCCGTTGCCCTTCTGACGACAAAGGCTACGAGTTGTCTTTTCGCGTCTTTTCAGATTAAAGAAAAGGACGCCATTCCTCCCCTGGCTAAACCCATGGGGCCCCTGGCAGGAAAGAAGATGAATCAAATCTCTAATGATACTTTAAATGGCCAACCAGCCACCTCAGAGCCGCTGGCTCAAAATCCAGTCGACAATTGCTTGGGCTGGAAAGCCTGGCTTAAAGCCTCACGGCCCACTTTTTTCGTGGCCACCTTAGTCCCCCTCTTCCTAGGCTTTTTCGCGGCCATCAAATTCGAGGATGTTTGGCGGCCCGGCCTATTTGTAGCCATCTTAGTGGCCTGTTTTTTAGTTCAATTAGCCACTAACCTCTGTAACGATCTCTTCGACTACGCTCAAGGAGTCGATACCGATAAAAATATCGGCGGCTCTAGGGTCATCCAAGAGGGCTCTATCTCCCCTAAGGAGATTAAAATAGCCATTTTCTTTTGTTACCTCATAGCTTTTATCCTGGCTATTTTTATCGTTCAAGGGTCTAAAATCCTCTGGGCCATGGTGGCCTTCGCCGCCCTATCTAGCTTTTTTTACGTCTGTCCGCCAATAAAATATGGGCACAAAGGCCTGGGCGAAGTCTTCGTTTTCGTAAACATGGGGCTAATCATGACCGTTGGTTGTCACATAGCCCTGACGGGTCGTTTCGATCCCCGAGTGATCTCTTTGGCGCTACCGGTGAGCTTTATGGTGGCAGGTATCTTATATTTTCAAAGCCTTCCAGAAATTGAAACTGACTCCGCAGCCGGCAAAAGGACCCTAGCTGTTATAATGGGTAAACCAAGGGCCATCTTACTTCAGTTTCTACTTTGGCCCTTAGTGTGGCTGCTAACGATTAACTTGTGGTGCTCTAATTTATTGGCCTGGCCCGCTTGGTTGGTTTTGCTAACCCTACCCATTCATTGGCTAGTTATCCACAGAATTCGCCGGACCCAAAACTGGCTAGACTTAGATAAATCTGGTTATCTGATACGTTTAATGTATCTTTTGATTGGAATGTTTATTATTTTTGGCCTCTCTAAGCTTGAAACCTCTCTCTTATCGAGCCCGGTTCCAGTCGAAACCCAAGTCCCGCTAGTTATTAAGATGGCACCTGCTCCAAAAACTATACCCACCCCGGCCAAAAGCGAAATAGACTCCGAGCTAAACCAAAGCGAGCCTAAAAACGATGCCACCATAAATCCACAAGAAAGCGTCCCCACAGATAGCTCGCCCTCCCAAACTAGCGAGCCTAAAATCAACGAACCAGAAATTATAGCACCCCAATCCAACCCCGCTGCCCCATCGCCCCCTTTAACGCCGGAATCTACTGATCAATCTCCAGCCGAGCCCGAATCTACCAACGCTTCTCCAAGCCAACCAGACGAAGAACTTGTCACTCGGAACCAGCTAGGCCTCACCCATTCGCAATTTAGCTCATAGGCCACCTATAAACTCAAAAAAATATTTAAATTTTTTGATTCAATTTTAGTCAAAAACGAAAAATTAAACATCTTTGAGCATTTTTTCGTTCGCCGCCTATCAAAAACACCTTGCCCCCAAAGTAACCGTTCACCTAGTCTTTTTTTCCCCACGTTGCGGCTGGTAGCAACTTTCGAGTTATAATTAAGTTTTAGCATACCCTTAAGTTCTTAACATTAGTTCTTTTAACATTTCTACTTAGCTCTCTGCTCCAACCATATTTTTTAACTTTGATTTAATGTTAAAATTACTAAGCTCCTATAGGTGGCTACATTGCTGCGGGATGTGTCGTCCCTTTCAATAGGCTTGGCACCGCAGCGTTCTCTCTTGTGAACGGGCCCTTAAACGTTCACATTTGTGAACGGACATTACCCAAAATAATTATTTGACGACCTTTTAGACTTTAACCATTTTGGCACCATTTTTGAATGTAAGAAAGCTTTTAGATCGATCTTTGCTCTGCGCCTGGATTTCATAATTTCCATCTTTAGTCTTTCTATGCCTGGCTCTCTTTTCCTTTCGGGTTTTTCAACTTTTTAGGACTTTCTATTGTCCTAGCCTTTGTTCAGCCCAAGCCTCAAAGCCTTTTTTTGAATGAGAAATTTTCTCGCCTTTAGGCTTTGCCATCAAACGGCCCTTTATCTATATTTTAGTTGGCTTTCGGACTATTAGTTAAGGTTCCTTAAAACGAAAGCCCTAAATTCTCTCTTATTAAGAATTTAAAACCCCCTTAAGTTTAACTTAGGGGGAGGATACTATATCGAGGACTTTTATGACCGCAAAACGAGTTTCCGAGCTTTTGGCTAACCCCTTAGGGATTTCCGATTTCAAGCTAACCCCAGACGAGCCGCTAACGATATTAATCCGCTCGCTCGAGATTAATCTAGTTTATGTCAGCGAACTGGGCTGCCTTTGGAGCGAGATACCTTTAGGGGCGCTCCCGCCTAAAGGAAACGCTAATCGCGATTTATTGATTCGCGAGATGTTGGAAGCTAATTTTAACCGCCAAGGTTCCGACGGCGGAGTCTTTTCCATGGATCCCCTTGGTTTAGTTTTCTTAGAGCGCCAATGGTTCCTACCCTCGCCTAGAGAGGAACTTATTCCCGACGAACTTGGACGCTCTGTGCTCATATCCGAAAAGTGGGCTGAACGTTTGGCTAAGGATAATCAAGTCACTCAAACTACAGACAACCAAAGCTATCTTAAGGTTTAAGGACCATATCATTAAGCGCCTAATTCCTGCTTAGATAGGGCTCGGGCCTTTAGTCTTAATCTAGCTCGGGTGAGTTAAGTTTTAACTTTAAACGCTCAAAGTTTAGCCATCTCAATTTACCATTGGTGCCAATTTTGTTGGCTATTTATCTTTTCCCAATCTTAAGGGCTAAAGAGTGCTTTAGTGAACTTAGGCCTAAGGTTATGATTAAAAACTAGGCCAGCTTCGACACCTATGGTAATCATGGCCTGGCCAGGATGTTAAATTTAAGGCTTGCTCATTGTTCCATATCATAACTTAAAATCTTTCAAGCCTTTGACCTAGTAGGTAGCACCAACTATTTTGGCCCTTTAAGCCCCTTTAGACTGACTGAACCATAAAACTTTAAAAGGGCAAAAAAGTCTAAAATTTGCTCATTGGTTGTTTGGTACCTTAACTCTCTAACTCTAACCGGATTTCATCTTGGCCCCAAACTTGCTGATAATTTCACTAACTTGATTAAAGACTTTAATTTAAAGATAATTGCCATACTTAAATATAATTTTTTTTGGAGAAAAAAATGGGCGAACATATCGTTTTACATCAACCGCTTATCTCCCCCGACCAGCAAGCTCCATCGAGCACTCCTCAAGCTGG
>JAITQT010000325.1 GCA_031288745.1 Deltaproteobacteria bacterium | reverse complement strand
TACCGCAACAATGTAGCCCCCTATAGGAGCTTAGTAATTTTAACATTAATCAAAGTTAAAATATATGGTTGAATCAGAGAGCTAAGTAGAAACTTCAAAAGAACTAATGTTAAGATCTTAAGGGTAGGCTAAAACTTAATTACAACTCGAAATTAGGCCTTTGTTCAATCAAGTTGGAAGTGGAAAACAGTTATTAATGAACCTAACGGTTACATTTTAAGAGCGCAAAACGGCCTCAAATTCGTTGGAGAGGGTCTCCAAGATAGTTTTAAAATACCCGTTAACCAGCTCGTCAGTTAAGGTGCGCTCTTTACTTTGAAAAAAGAGCCTTAAAGCTAGGCTTTTTTTACCTTTAGGCACCTTATCACCCCGATAGAGATCAAAGACGGTGATATCGGCTAGTGGTAACGATCTTAAGGCGCTTATTGAAGCTATTAGGTTAGAGGACTCAATAGCGCTATCGACCACCACGGCCAGATCTCTAGTGACCCCTGGAAAACCTGACCAGGGCTTAAACGGTTTACCAGTAGAAAGTGGTAAGTTATCAATTTCTATTTCTAAAATATAAACTTGCCCCCCCGCCTCTTTAAGGGCCAGGTTTTTCCGCGATCTTGCACTTAATAGCCCCAAATAACCTATTTGAGTCCCATTTAAAAATATGGCCGCCCCTTCAACTAAATTAATAAAGGGCGGAATAAGCCCACCGCGGCGACCAAAGCTCAAATCTAGATCTAACTTTTCAGCTAAAAGTTCAACTAGACCCTTTATATCCCAAAAATCAACCGCCCGCTTAGGATCGCTCCAACGGCCTCGGCCCAGCTGACCGGCTAAGATGACGGCTAGCTTTTGGCTCTCCACTATTTGCCCTCCGCTTTGACTAAAGCAAAAGATGGTCCCCGTCTCAAAGAGGGCCGCATCCCACTGACCGTGATATTGGTTAAGGCGCAAGGCGCTTAAAAGTCCAGGGACTAAAGAGGGGCGTAAGACGCCCTGATCTTCGCTCAAGGGATTGAGGATTGAGACTAAAGAGCTTCGCCAGTTGTGATCGGGCGGAAGATCGAGCTTATCAACAAAATCGCGGTTAATAAAAGAGTAGCTTAAATGCTCACAATAACCGGCCGCAACTAAAATATCGCGCAGTTTTTCTCTTAAATTAAAAGCCAGGGGTGGCTCTAAAGCTGCGGCCGGGGGATGAGGTAAAGTGGCCGGTAAGGAGTTAAAATCTAAGAGCCTAACCACCTCTTCTATAATATCGACCTCCCTAGTAAGATCTGGGCGGAAGGTGGGGATAATAGCTAAATAACAATCCTTATCTTTCTTTTCTAGAGTTAAACCTATGGCACCTAAAGCCCTTTCTATATCTCTCTTTTTGTAATTGGTACCCAATAAAGCTTTACAGCGCGAAGGCCTAAAATTCACTTCCTTTGGTCTTATTAGTTTAGGGTAGACGTCTAGGCGGCCTTGAGCTACTTTAGTCGAACACAGCTCGGCAATTAAACCGACCGCCCGATTTAGAGCTATAGAGCAAAAATTGGGATCTTGCCCCCGCTCGAACCGATAAGAGGCGTCTGTAGAAAGGCCCAAGGCCTTAGAGGTCTTTCTAATGGTGGCCGGATTAAATAAGGCCGACTCCAAAAAGACGTCTTTAGTAGCTGAATCAACTTCCGAGTTAAGGCACCCCATGATCCCGCCTAGCCCCACGGCTTTTTCGGCGTCTGAAATTACAATATTATGCTCAGCCTTTAAGGTTCGCTCGACCCCATCTAAGGTGGTAATCTTTCTGCCAGGGCCGTAGGTTTTAACGATAATAGAGGGCCCGGCAATTTTAGCCAAATCAAAGGCGTGGAGAGGAAGACCTAACTCGAGCATAACGTAGTTAGTAACGTCTACGATATTATTAATCGGCCTTAAGCCCGCGCTTATAAGCCTTCTAGCCATCCAATCAGGTCCCGGACTAGGAGTGACCCCGTTGATGATCCGCCCGGTGTAGCGCCAACAGTGCTCGGGGGCCTCTATGGCCACGCTTATCTGATCGAAAGCAGAACGGAGAGATTCAACGTATCTAATTTGAAGACTTTTAAGGGGGCGGTTAAGACAAGCCGATAATTCCCTAGCTATGCCCATTATACATAAGGCGTCGCCGCGGTTAGGGGTAACGCTAATTTCAAGCCCCCAATCGGAAAACTTTAAAATTTCACTCAAAGACCGGCCCGGGGCCAAAAAGGGATAATCTTGCTTCCTTAGCTCCATAACCCTATCACTTCTGGCACCTAGACCCAATTCCATAGCCGAGCAGAGCATGCCTGAGGAAACGATATCACCAATAGTCTTTTCGCCCACCTTGCCAACTGGAAGCTCGGCCCCGACTAGGGCTAAGGGGTAGATTTTACCTTTTTCAACCGTAGCATCACCGCACAAGACTTTAATTAAGCCTCGCTCAGCACACCCTAAGGTCACTAAATTTAGTTTCGAGCCACTAGGGACTGTCTCGACCACCTCCGCTGCTACCACGCTTTTAAGGTGGGCTAGACTGTCTCTAAGATCTTCGACCTCCAAGCCCACCATAGTTAACTTATCGGCCACCTCCTCAATACTAATGTTTTTAAGGTTAACGTATTCGTCTAACCAAGAAAATGACGCCAGCATATAACTCTCTATCCAGGCACAAGCCTAAAATAAGCCCCCTTAAACCTTCTATGGCTTTACGAGGCTTAGACCTAAAAGAAGGCCTTAAAAAGAAGTGGTAAAAGTTAGGGTAGAAACCTGGCGCGATAGCTTCCGCTCCGTTTCCAGTCCCCTCGTCAAACCGGGCCTGCGGAGTTACCGCACCCGGCTTTCACCCAGACCTTCTTATCACCGCACCCGAAAAGGCCTTCTTTCAGGGACTTAAAAAATAAGGGGGCACTCCCTATCCCTTGAGAAGTTCTGCTCTTGGCAGTGATATATAGTCATATCCGTAGTCATCAGGCTTTTCTTGGGAAACGTAATAGGCATAGCCACCCCACCCTTTCCTGCTTCCATGACGTGTCCTGTTAAGGGCCCTTCCCGCCAGCGTGATTAGCTCTCTCTTAAGTACTACGACCCTATTCGACTCCCGCGGAGGCCTGGCCTAGCCGTCGCCAGAAACCGGTTTTACGCCCGTCTCTAAACGCAACCTTCGCGGGTCTCCGGTGTTACCACCATCGCCCCTTGTGTTTAGGCCATCGCCATTACCCCGGCGGACTCGACCGACTTTATCTGCTGATTATCACGTCTTATAATCCGGTGACGTTGACCTTTGATTTACCTATCGAACAGCAGCCTTCCCCAAATACATGGTGGGTCGGCACCCGCAATTTCTATTTCGAGGCCTATTGAGGGTTCACTCACGTTATAACCTTCACACTCACGTCCCCCCGAAGAGGGCTTTACCTCCCAGGCTCACGACATTTCGTTACCTCCACATCGTATGGGATTTATACCGGCTGGTGCTGCAGTAAAAGTTATCGGGTGAAGAGTTTCACCTCACTAAGCGAATGCACCTTATACTTTAATATTTTTTAATTAGTTAGACTTTACCTAACTAAATAAGGTAGCCTATTAGCCATTCAACCCCAACATATTACTAGTACTGAAGATAGTCTGCCAACAAGGGTTTTTCGCTTAGAGTAGTTTTTTTATGGGTGACCCTTTACTTACTTAAGTTGTGGTCATTGGGAGGCCTAAAGTTAAGTTAGAAACCACAGGGGAGCCTAATTTTCATTTGGAAACGATACTTAGAGCTTTAAGTGGCCTTCTTTTCTCGCTAGTTAAGCTCATAAGTATAGCCATCTCTTAAAAGAGTGTAGTCACCAATACCCAAAGCTAAGTGACCGGCGTTTAGACTGACCCGTTTCACGCTAATTGCTTATTTATCTAACTGTTGGCTCTTAAAGTGGTTGAGATTGAAAAAGCCCCCAAGGTCTTATGGTCTGGCGAGCTATCTACCTCATAGAGGTCAATAGTTACAAGATATTAGAATCTTAGCATTTTACCATTTTTCTAGCGCTCTTTAAATCAGGCTGCAGCCGAATCCTCGGGGGGTTTGGGGCCGCTGTTGAGCTTAATTTCTTTCACTGCGGCGGTGGAATATAGTCTATTAACTGCGTTAATATAAGCCCTAATTGAAGCTTTAATAACGTCTGTCGAGGCACCGTGACCTTGGGCCTTAAGCCCGTTTTTAGAGATGATTACAGTCGCTTCCCCCACTGCATTAGAGCGCTCGGAAGCGGCCATGATTTTAAAAGAAAGTAGCTCCGGCTCGATTTTAATAATCCGTCTTATGGCCGAGTAGGCCGCATCCACCGGGCCGTTTCCAGTGGCCGCGTCTCTAATCTCTTTTCCATCACAAGTTAAGGCCACCGAGGCGGTCGATAGCCCGTCGCCCACTTGGACTGAATAGTCTTTAAGCTCGTAACGAAACTCAGGAATAACCGAAAATATCTCTTCGGTCAAGATAGCCTCTATATCGCCGTCGGTAGCGTCTTTTTTAACGTCGCATAATTTTTTAAAGCTGGCAAAGGCGTTAGCTACTTGAATCTCGTCGAGATTATAGCCCAGTTGCTCTATCCTTTCCTTAAAGGCGTGGCTACCACTGTGCTTACCTAAGACCATGACCGCCGGCGTTAGCCCCACATCCTCGGCCCGCATGATCTCATAAGTTAAGCGGTTAGCCATGACCCCATGTTGATGGACCCCGGCCTCGTGGGCAAAGGCGTTAGCCCCGACCACGGCCTTATTGGGGGGCACTACCACCCCCGATAGCCGACTAATGAGGCGACTAACCGGATAAAGCCGTTTGGTATCTAAGTTAGTCTTAAGGTCAAAAAAATCGGACCGGGTCTTAAGGCTCATGACTACCTCTTCGATGGCCGCATTCCCGCCCCGCTCGCCCATGCCGTTTAAAGTGCCCTCGACCTGCCTCACCCCGGCCTTGACCGCAGCTAAGGCGTTGGCCGTGGCTAGCCCGAGATCGTTATGGGTGTGGACGGAAAAGATGACCGAAGGCGGTGCCCCTACCCCCTCAATAATCTCCTTGCAAAGCTTATAAAACTCATCCGGCATAGCGTAGCCAACTGTGTCGGGGATATTGATGACCACGGCCCCAGCGTCCACAGCGGCCTTAAAAATCTTAATTAGAAAATCTAGGTCTGAGCGGCTAGCGTCTTCGGCCGAGAACTCTACTTCGGAGATCAAACTTCTAGCTAGGCTAACCCCGGCCTTAGCCTCAGCTAAGACCTCAGAGGGGGTCATCTTTAGCTTATACTCCATGTGAATGGGACTGGTAGCCAAAAAAACGTGGAGCCTAGGGAGTTCGGCTTGGGCCAAGGCCTGGGCCGCAGCCCTAATATCGCCTTCCCTGGTCCGAGCCAGGCCGGCTACAGCGCAGCTTTTAATTTCCCGAGATATAGCTTGCACGCAACTAAAATCTCCAGGGGAGGCGGCGGGAAAGCCAGCCTCTATGACGTCAACTCGCATTTTAGCTAATTGCTTAGCTATTTGGAGTTTTTCGGTCATATTAAGATTAACTCCCGCAGCCTGTTCGCCGTCGCGCAGAGTGGTGTCAAAAAAGTACACCCTATCGGGCTCGAACATTTTATTCTCCTTTGGGGCCATGTAATATCATAACCTAAGTGTTTGTGCTGGAAGAATTTGTCCAAACATAGACAGTTAAATGTGGCCAATTAATGATGGAAAACTTGTCGATTGCCTAAACGATATTTAAGTTATTTTTTCCCCTAAAGGTAATTTTTTTAGGCCCAGAGCAAGATTAAGGTCCCCTCAGGTAATTAATTTGACCACGGGTGGTATACTTTTTCATGGTAAAACTGGACCTGAATGGTATCCTTTTTACTGATAATATCCAGCTGGACAATATTTTCCGTCTTTTTTGGATAAAATAAACCGTCTATATCTCAACAAAATCTATCGTCTCAAACACCTTAAGGACCATTTAGGTCAGTTAAACAATAAAAAAAACCGAAGGACAAAAGCCAAAAAAAAACCGGGCTAAAACCCGGTCCCTTAATCGCCCCTAAGTTAAATCACAGGAGCTGCCAAGGACCGGTTAAGCCTATAAGAGCGAACGCTAGGCTCGGGCTAAGACTCCCTTGGGCTAGAGGGGCTGAAAGACTTAAGCTCCTAATAGAAGCCAAAATCTCCATTGGTTGGATAAATAAAACGGGCACGCTGGCATCCTAAATAATTATTCGCCCAAGAAGGCCTTAAGGGCACCAAGACCTAAACTAAAAATCAAAAATAGTTTAAAACACACCGTTAGGTTGAGATTAGAAAAAGGGGAGGACCAAAGAAAATCCCCTCCTTAAAAAAAGTAGCATTTTTGAGAAAAAATTTCAACAAAAAAAAGCCCGCTCCGATCCTATTTTAATTAAAGGACCAATAGCGGGCAATCAAAAAAATTAAGGCTCTATATCCTAAATAATGATAGGTATCGGTTCACAAATGTGAATGTTTAAGGGCCTGTTCACAAGAGAGAACGTTGCAGGGCCAAGCCTATTGGAAGGGACGTGACATACCGCAACAATAGTAGCCCCTATAGGAGCTTAGTAATTTTAACATTAATCAAAGTTAAAATATATGGTTGGAGCACCGAGCTAAGTAGAAACCTCAAAAGAACTAATGTTAAGATCTTATAAGGTATGTTAAAACTTAATTACAACTCGAAAGTCGCTAACAGCCGCAACGTGGGGAAAAAAAAATTGGTGAACGGTTACGAAAACTTATAGTTCATCATCGACTATAAGGCCCTCTTTATAGGCCTCCTCGACAGTGTAGCCAAGGCCGCTTAGGATCCTTTTGTAGCTCTCCAACTTAAGTCTTGAGCCACCTTCGAACCTCTTTACCGTAAAATAACTGACGCTGGCCTTATGGGCCAATTCAGTGATGCTAAGCATCTTATTTTTACGTATATCTATGCATTTTTTGTAGTTAATGATCATTACAAACTCCTTTAGTGGGAAAAAACCAAAAAAACTGTTTTTAGTTTTCATGTAGAAAAAAAAATAAAAAAGCAAACAAAGGCAAGATCAATGTGTAAGCATAGGATTAGCACTTGTCAAGTTGACATTTACTAAGTTGATTTTTCTCTTAATCTGGTAGAGACACCCAAAAAATTCAAAGACTTTTTACCTCTGCTCCCGGAATGACCGGGAATAATTAACTTACGAAAAATATATAACAACCCTTGAGTGTTGTCAAGAAGAATTAAAAATGGATTGATAAAATTTTTCATAAAAAAAACGGTAACGATAGATTAATCCTTGTAAATCTAGAGTTCTTCAAGGCTAGGCAAAAATTTTTTTTTTAACAAGGATAGATTTTGTCAAACATCAAATGGTCTTGATTAGCTTTGGAACATTTATAATCGGGTGGCATTGGTTAAATAGGGATATTTTATTGGACTAGGCGGCAATAGCCAAACGGCGCCTCGGTCGAGATAAGAAAAAATTTTATTTTAGTATTCTAATTTACTTCCAAAATTCTTAATTTATACTTCAGAGTTAACCCTCAAACTCCGCCTCAGCCCCCCAAAACAGTGGGCTTAATTGAAAGCAAGGCTTTTAAGGATAAATCAAATCTTGTAATATAATAACTTAAATATATATAGTTATTTTTTTCTAATATTTTTATATCTATATATTATTTTATTAAAAAAACTAACATATTTATCTAAAAAATATTCATTAAGATTTCTTTTTCGTATAATTATTGTTTTTGTCATCTCAGTTAGTTTTTTTAGCTTCTTTAGTTTGTCGTTAAACGTAAGAATGTTCGTTCTTAAGGGTCACAAAAAAATAAAGACCCTTGGCCTCCAAAAGGTCAATAAAATAAAGAAGCCCTTACCCGCTTAGACCGTGGCCCTTGCAGGTTTAAAAAAGTATAGAAATGTTAAAAAGACTATAGGCCGTCACCTAACCTTATATACTGATACTGTAACCGTTCACCAAGTCTTTTTTTACCCACGTTGCGGCTGGTAGCGACTTTCGAGTTGTAATTAAGTTTTAGCATACCCTTAAGTTCTTAACATTAGTTCTTTTAACGTTTCTACTTAACTCTCTGCTCCAACCATATATTTT
>JAITQT010000224.1 GCA_031288745.1 Deltaproteobacteria bacterium | reverse complement strand
ATTGTTGTTTTTAGTGCGCCCTCTAATGAGTCTCTATTTAGATTGTATTTATCTTCTTGATTTTGTACGTTAACCACCGTGGTGGATATTTGTGCTTTTGGTTTCTGGCCATCGGGCATCGGTCTAAACTGTTTTTGACCTTTCACGCTTACATCGTCCACGGAAATGTTGGCGGTAAGCTCGCGATTCTCATACTAGCTAATTTTCCTTATAGAGTAAAATATGGAGAGCGTACTCTGTTTATAAAAAAAGTAACCAAATCTATTTTTAAGTCTAAAATACCAGTTAATTTTTATATTTGTTATTATTCAGATAAAGTAAATATTGATTCAAAAAATTATTTCAAAAAAAATGCATGATCAAGCAGAAGATGAAAATTTTATGTTAGATAAATTAAAATTTGTAATTTTTATCTTAGTTTCTTCAAGTGATTTTAAAATTAATAATGTATTATCAATATATTATAATAGACAAAGTATTGAGCAGTTTTTTGACTATATAAAAAATAAAATTGATATTTTACCATTAAGAACTCTTTCAGAAGAAACATTAGCTAAACATATTTTTATGTCATTTTTGGCATCAATTGGCTTTGTTAGGATTAATAAGATGCTTAAAATAAAAAATTTATCATTTAATAATTCAATTGATTCATTAAAACGCTTTAATTATAAAATTTTTTCTTCGAGAATTGTTCTTGATGTTCCAACAAAAAAAATTAATGATATTTCAAAAGCATTAAAGGTAAAAATATCAAAAAAAACTATAATTTAGCCTATTTAATAAATTTTACTCATGACCAAATTTCAGGGCCATAATTTATTCTAGCGTGGTGGGTAAATTTCTTCGGGAAATAAGGTTTATCTTTAGGGCCAAAAGGTTTACTTCGACTACTCGGGCGGGGGAGTGATAACCAGAGGCTCGGCTTTTTCATCTAAGAGAAAACCGGCCCCGGTCATGCGCTTTTCTAAAAGAGCCAAATGAGTACGGTAGCTCTCTCTATTAGGGTCTAGTTCCACAGCCCTAGCTAAGTCGGCGTAAGCTTCGTTTAGCTTATCCATGGCTACCAAGACCTGACCTCGGAAAAATATGGCCTGAGGGTAGTTGGGCCACTGGTTAAGAGCCCTAGTAAAATCGTAGACCGCTTCTTGTAGTTCGCCCTTATCTCTTTTGGCCTCGCCCCTTAAAAGGTAGCTAACGGCTCTTTCCTTGACGGTCAGCCCTCGACGCTTAATAATCGAGGTGTAAAGCTCTATGGCCTTATCGTAGTCACCCCTACGATGGGCCAAGTAACCTTGTTCGACCGTTTCGACCAAATTAAGGGCCGGGGGGTTTTGAGCCTCCGAAGGCTTAGGTAAGAACCAAATTATTGCTAGACCGAAGAAGAGGGCTAAGGGAATCAATAAGGAATATTTCATATTCAACCTCTCAATCTTCGAACGCATTGGGCGAGAGCCAAGTTACTAGCTATAGATCCTTTTTAGCTAGCCAAAATGGAGGATTTTAAGACTATTAGCCTTAATTAAAACCAGCGCCCACAACCTAAGGCCTTAAAAGGCTTTAAAGGCCTTAAAAGGCCAAATAGGCCCGGGTTGAACTTCAAAGGAAAGTCTACGACCATCAATGGGATGATTGAAGGATAGCTTATGGGCGAACAAACCGATAGCCATAACGTTTTCCGGGGCCGGCGGCCCTCCGTAGAGGCTATCGCCCCATAAGGGTAGGCCCAAAGCCGATAGCTGATATCTAATTTGGTGCTTAAAGCCGGTTAATAACTTAACTTCTAATAAAGCCGATAAGCGGTTGGCCAAAGTCCCTTTTTGTAATAGCCGATAGCATAATTGGCTAAGTTTGCCCCTCTTATCTGCACCATCCACGCTCGCTCTAGTTAAGCGGCCCTCTCTAACTAAATAGTTCTCAGCTAAGGCCTCGTCTTCTAAAGGCTGACCTAAACATAAAGCTAAGTAGATTTTATTAACCGAGCGACACCTAAACTGCTCGGAGAGCCTAGAAGCGCACTTAGAAGTCTTAGCTAAGACCATTACCCCAGAGGCGAAACAATCTAATCTATGACACAAACCGGCGTAGGCCCGGCCTGTAAGAGCGCGATTTTTAACCTCGCGCTCTTTGACCCAATCTAACATCGAAAGCCTAGGCCCCCCGTCGGGCTGAGAAAGCCAGCCTTGGGGCTTAAGGGCTACCACCAGTTGGCGATCTTCATATATAATCTGGGGGGCTATAATGCTATGGTTACTGGCCACGGCTATCCAATTCTAGCTTAGGCCAAAGATTTAAGCTAAGCTTTAAAGAGCTATTAGTAACCACCAATGGCCGCAATTTTTTTTCTAAGGAGCCGGAATGCCTCTTTGGGGTGAAGAACGCCAACAAATAACCTTTGAGCGCTTCAGGCGCGAATTTCTAAGGGCCAGGCTAACTCTCTCCCCTTTGGAACTAAAACGCCTAGTTTGGCTCGATTTACTATTAGAAGATCGTAATGAAGAGTTAGATCTTAGCCGCATAGAAGACCCGGTTTCAAGGGTGGTAAAACACTACCTCGACAGCGCTCTGGCGGCTAATTTAATCCAAGCCCTTAACCCTATTTTAGACTTAGGAACTGGGGCCGGGTTTCCGGGGCTGCCCATGGCCATTTTGAGACAAGATTGGCGCTTGATTTTGGCCGAGCCTAGGGCCAAACGGCTTAAATTTATAGACGAGGCTGTCTCTCTATTGGGTTTGGAAAACGTCGAGCTTCACCCTCACAAAGTGACCGCTAACTTTAAAGGCGAGATCGGGTCCATAGTTTCGAGAGATTTTGGCTCAATTTCTAGTATCATGCCAATAGCCTCAAGTATACTACCGCCGCAAGGAAGGCTCTATCTTTTAAAAGGATTGAGGGTGGCTAGCGAGCTAACTGAGGCCAAAAAGATCCCCAGCTGGGACGATTTTGAGGACCTAAGAGAGCTTTCTTACGATTTGGGACCTAAATGGCCAGCTAGGCGAGTAATCTGCTTAACTAGGAAAGGGAAAGGGGAAGAGCAGGCGCAAGAAAACAGGGTAGGGGAGAATAAGAATTTAAAAGCTTCGATCTCGCTCTCTCGCTTAGTTAAGCAAGTAGCCTCCCCCATGAACTCTTCCTACCGCCAATGGCTTAAATTAACCGACGCCCGAAATATAAAAAAACAGGGTTTAGCCTTGTACTCGGGCCGTAAGCAGGTCAAAGAACTTTTAGAACATCACGGCCACAAAGCGCGGGCCTTATTGGCCGTACGAGAACAGGATTATCAAGCCCTGCCGTTACCCAATAAGCTAGAGATCTTTCATTTGCGGCCCGAGATCTTCCCCCAAATCGATCTTTTTGGGGCCAAAGGGCCCATATTATTAATCGAGGCTCAAGAGCCGCCCAATTGGAGTCCCCAAGAACCTTTCCAAGGTCTAAGGCTATTTGTTCCTTTCCAAGACCCTGTCAACGTTGGAGCGCTAATAAGAAGTGCCGCAGCCCTAGGTGCAGAGGTGGTCTTACTTCAAGAAGCGGCTAACCCCTTTCTTCCTAAGGCCCTTAGGGCATCGGGGCCTTACGTCTATCAAGTTAAGCTCTGGAAAGGACCGGCCTTGAGCGCTCTAAGCCAAACTAGCTCCTTAGCCCCAACCTACGCCCTCTCGGCCAAAGGGGCTGACATCCGTTTATTTAAGCCGCCTCCAGCCTTAAATCTGGTCATGGGCCTCGAAGGACCAGGCTTAGATCTATTGTGGCCCTATGAAAGGCGTTTGTCTATCCCTATGCGGCCAGGGGTGGAGTCACTCAACGCCGCAGCCGCGGCGGCTATAGCTATGTGCTTAGTAAACTTTCCGCGCTAAAATAAAAAAACGTAGCCATAAACTTAAGGCCAAATCAAGTTGGATAAGGATTTACCCATTGTCTTACCACATAACTAGGCGTGCCATTGGGTACTGGAGGCTTCGATAGTTCGATTATTACTAGAGACTTCTTCATTTTAGTCAGCGTTATACCTTATAACGTTGTTCTCGCTAAGTGTTATTAAGATTCCAAGGGCTAAGCCCTTCCCGATTCTTTTTAAGGTATCTAATTTACCCTCTTTAGGGGTATCCAGCTCAATCTGCCGTTTACTGCTTTCTATTTATGAGTACCATTTCCGCTTACCAGGCGAGTTAGCGCCCTGGCCGGAGACACCAAAAAAGCGGCCCTAAGGATTAGACGTCCTTAGGGCCGCTATTGGCTTAAGGTTTAAAGGCTAAATCTTATCAAAAAGCCTAAAAACGTTTCGGGCGTCAGACAAAGACGTTTAATCTAGTCCCAACGCCGGTTAACAGAGCCACAGCCATTAGAGCGGTTTGTTGCTGCTGTAAGGCCGCTTGTTGTTGGGCTATGATCCCCACGGTTTTAATGGCTAAATCCGTCTGAGCCTTTTGATTTTCCAAGACGTTATTAACCAACTTGCCGAAGGCACCGAAGCCGGAGTTGACGTTATTAAAGTTAACGTTCATCATAACCCTCCGTAGTGAAATACGACCTCCTTCATAAGGTCGCTCTTATCCACCTATATAATCGGCTTCGGTCAATAAAAACTTTAAAACTTTTCGTAAAGTGTCCGTTCAAAAATGTGAACGTTTAAGGGCCCGTTCACAAGTGAGAAGGTTGCGGTGCCAAGCCTATTGAAAGGGACGACACATACCGCAACAATGTAGCCACCCATAGGGTAGTATAGGAGCTTAATAATTTTAACATTAATCCAAGTTAAAATATATGGTTGGAGCAGAGAGCAAAGTAGAAACCACAAAAAACTAATTTTGATCGTAGCGCAAAAACCCCTCAACTCCCATGGAGGCTCAATTTGCTTTTACATTTTAGTCCTGCCAGATACAAATAATTTTTTTCAAAT
>JAITQT010000133.1 GCA_031288745.1 Deltaproteobacteria bacterium | reverse complement strand
GCCAAAATCGTCCTCTCCAACGTTACCTTGGAGGATATCTACGAAAACCCGCTTTTGGCCCCGGAAAAGGACGAAGTTTCTAAGGTCCTTAAAGAGGACCTTAGTATGGGCGTTTACGGTCGGATAAAAAAATGGACTGTGGGCGAGCTAAGAAACTGGCTGTTATCAACCAAAACTAGCGGAGACGACATCTTGCGCCTTTCGCGAGGCCTTGAAGCGGAAGCTGCGGCTGCGGTGGCCAAAATCATGACCGTCATGGATTTGGTGGCTGCGGCGGCCAAAATCTCGGTCCCCACCACCTGCGCCACGACTATTGGTTTGCCTGGGACTTTATCTTATCGAAACCAGCCCAATCACCCTTCTGACGATCTCGACGGCATTAGAGCTTCGTTAGCCGAGGGTCTTTCTTACGGTTCTGGGGACGCCGTCTTAGGCGTAAACCCAGTGGAAGATACTGTAGATAATACTTTAGCTATCATGAACTTACTTTGGGACTTTATGCAAAAATGGGAAATACCTACCCAAAACTGCGTTTTGGCCCATGTAACTACCCAGATGAAAGCGATGGAAAAAGGGGCTAACGTCTGCTGCCTATTTCAGAGCCTAGCTGGGACTGAGGCGGCTAACGATGGCTTTGGGGTAACAGCTTCTCTTTTATGGGAAGCCTACGATTGTATCCACCGCTTTGGCCAAGCTAGGGGCCCAAATCTTCTCTATTTTGAGACCGGACAAGGCTCCGAGCAATCAATTGACGCTGACGGCGGAGTCGATCTGATGACCTTGGAAGCCCGTTGTTACGGGTTGGCTAGAATCTATAAGCCCTTTATGCTCAATAACGTCTCTGGCTTCATCGGCCCCGAAACCCTCTACGATGGAAGGCAGATAATTAGGGCCACTTTAGAGGATCATTTTATGGGCAAACTCTTAGGTATTCCCATGGGCATGGCCCCCTGCTACACTAATCACACCAAAATTAATCAAGACGATCAAGAAATGGCCACCATGCTCGCCGCCTTAGCCGGAGCCAACTATTATATGGGGCTGCCCGTTGGTGACGACGTCATGCTGGCCTATCAAGACACTAGCTACCACGATGACGCTACCTTACGCCAGCTCTTGGGCCGGACCCCGGCCCCAGAATTTTTTGAGTGGATGAAAAAAATGGGCCTCATGGATCAGCGCGGCCATTTAACCGATAAGGCAGGCGACGCCTCAATTTTTTATTAATCAGTATTAAAGTTTATCTATAGTAAAGTTTAACTATTTTTTAGACTTATCTTTATATCCTTTCACCTAAACACCCTTTTGGGAGAAAAAAATGATTTCTCAAAACGAGATAAAACAATATGTTTCTGATATACTTAAGGAGATGTCTGCCGGAGGCACCCTTAACCTTTCAGGGTCAGAACCAAAGTCGGTTAAAAGGCCTAACGAGCCAAGCCATCAAGATTGTCTCCCCGATATTTTAAATATCGATCTAAGTGAAGTTATAAACGTACCCAACCCCCATAACCTTGAAGCCCTCAAAGCCATAAAAAAGCTCACCCCCGCTAGGATTGGCGTGGGGAGAGCGGGCACGCGTTACCTGACGGAGACTATGCTTAGGTTTAGAGCCGATCACGCTCTAGCCATGGACGCGGTTTTTACCGATGTCCCGGAAGATTGGATTAAGGCCAATAACCTTCCTAAATTTAAGACCAAGTGCGAAAATAAGGACTCCTTCCTAACCCGCCCCGATTTAGGCCGACGCTTTGATAAAGAGGAGGCCGATAAAATTAAAAACTTGGTGGGCTCACAAAATAAAGTGGTGGCCTTCGTGGCCGACGGCTTATCAACCACCGCAGTCACAGCCAACGCCATAGACGCCTTAAGGGCCATGACCGAAGGGCTAAAGAGTTCCAGCATTACCCCATCGCCCCCCTTTTTCGTTAAATACGGTAGGGTCGGTTCGGAAGACTCCATTAGCCAAATCACCGAGGCCGAAGTGGTGGTCTGCTTTATTGGCGAGCGTCCGGGCTTAATTACGGCTGAAAGCATGTCGGCCTATCTATGCTATAAGGCCTATCTAGATATACCCGAATCCAAAAGAACAGTGGTCTCTAACATTCATAAAGGCGGGACCCCGGCGGTGGAGGCTGGCAGCTACGTAAGCGATCTAGTTAAAATGATGTTAGAAAAAAAAGCCAGTGGCCTCGATCTTAAGCTATAATCTAATTCTTAAAAAAATCAACCCCTTTGAGGATATAAAAATGGCGAAACGCGACCCTGTGAAAACAACTATTTTAGCGGCTAAAATCATCCCCAACGTCACCGCCGATTTGGCTAGGGATTTTAACCTAAAAAGCGGAATTAAGAGCCTAGGTTTGGTCACCACCGATTGCGACGACGTTACTTACACCGCTTTAGATGAGGCTACCAAGATGGCTGACGTGGAAGTGGTCTACGCCAAAAGCTTTTACGCTGGTGCGGCCAACGCCAACACTAAACTAGCCGGTGAAATCCTAGGCGTTTTAGGCGGCCCCAATCCGGCTGAGATTCGCAGCGGATTAAACGCCTTAAAGTCATTTATCGAAAACGAGGCCTGGTTCGTCTCGGCCAACGACGATAATTCTATCATCTACTATGCTCACACCATCTCGCGAACCGGTAGCTACCTATCAAAAATTACCGGTATCAAAGAGGGTCAGAGCCTATCGTATTTGATAGCCCCCCCATTAGAAGCCGTTTACGCCATCGACGCCGCCCTTAAGGCGGCCGACGTGACCATGGCCGCCTTCTACGCTCCACCTACGGAAACCAACTTTGGCGGTGCCTTACTAACCGGTAGCCAGTCGGCTTGCCGAGCCGCCTGCGAAGCCTTCGGCGCGGCCGTGGAATTTGTGGCTGAAAACCCCACGAGCTATTAAAAGCGGCCCTAATATTTAGGAGTTAGCATGACTATCGAGGTTAGCGATAGAGATCTTCTTTCAATACAAGAAGCGAGGATCTTAGTTCGCCAGGCCCAAGCCGCCCAAGCGATCTTCCAAGAGTGTGATCAAAAAAGGGTCGATGCGGTGGTTAAGGCAGCGGCTGCGGCCTTTGAAGGCGAGGCTCAGAGCTTAGCTAAAATGGCCCGCGATGAAACTGGCTTTGGGAAAGAGGAAGATAAGGTCCTAAAAAATCTCTTCGCTTCTAAACGCGTTTATGAACATATAAAAGATCTTAAAACCGTAGGCATTATTAATCAAGATACTGAGCGGGGCCTTATTGAAGTGGGCGTTCCTATGGGTCTTATAACCGCCCTCATTCCTTCGACTAATCCCACTTCCACGGTTATTTTTAAGACTCTCATCGCCCTTAAGGCTGGCTGCGCCGTTATCTTTTCTCCCCACCCTGGGGCTAGAAACTGTATACTAGCTACTGTAGAAATCGCCAGAAAGACTTTAAAGGGCTTAAATCTTCCGCCCGATTTAATTAGCTCTCTTTCTATGCCCACAAAAGAAGCTACCGATTGCCTAATGCGTCATCCGAAAATGAATCTAATTTTGGCTACTGGTGGTAACGCCATGGTTAAAGCCGCTTATAGCTCCGGTATACCGGCCATAGGCGTGGGTCCGGGTAATGGTCCAGCCTTTATTGAAAAAACTGCCGAAATCCCATTAGCAGTTAAGCGCATCCTAGATTCTAAAACCTTTGATAATGGTACTATCTGCGCTTCTGAGCAATCTGTCATCACAGAAACCTCTATTAGAAACAAGGTCATGGACGAACTCGGCCGCCAAGGGGCCTACTTTTTGCCCCCCGGCGATAGCGAAAGGGTTGAACGAATTCTCATGGGCCCAGGCAGAACAATGAACGCTAAGCTGGTGGGACAAACGGCCCTCTTTATCGCCCAAGCAGCGGGAGTGTCGGTGCCTAGTTCGACTAAGGTCTTAATCGGGCAAGAAACTAGAGTGGGGCTAGAGTTCGCCTACTCTAGGGAGAAACTTATGCCGGTTTTGGGCTTTTACGTGGAAGACAATTGGGAAAAATGCTGCCAAAAATGCATTGAAATTCTTTCTTTAGAGGGGGCAGGTCACACCATGACTATCCACTCTAAAGACGAAAATGTTATTCGCCAATTTGGCCTCAAAAAACCAGTTTCGCGCTTGATAGTTAATGCGCCAGCGGCTTTAGCGGCCATTGGGGCGGTAACTTCTCTCTCCCCCTCCCTAACCTTAGGCTGCGGAGCCATAGGTCACAATTCTACTTCCGATAACGTAGGCCCCCTCAATTTAATTAATATTCGCCGTGTAGCTTATGGAAAAAAAGAATTAGACGATTTAAGAAAAGAGGCCCCGGTAGCTAAAAGCTTAAACTCCCCTCCCCTCTCAATCAATTCTCCTAGCCCCGATCTCATAGAGGCTTTGGTGGAAAAGGTCATGGCCCGCTTAAAGATTTAGGTCCAATATTTTTAGGCCAAAAACCTTAAAAAATACTTTTTAAATTGGGCCCTCCCTGGGCCTTTTGCCGCCTATTTATAAGGCATGTTCGATCCGGCCACGCTAGGCCGCAAGGAGGATAAAATCGATGGCAACCAATCAGCAAGCCCTTGGCTTAATCGAAACCAGAGGTCTGGTCGGGGCGATAGAGGCCGCCGACGCCATGGTTAAAGCGGCCAACGTCACCTTAATCGGAAAGGTTTTGGTAGGCGGCGGCCTAGTAACGGTTATGGTCAGAGGCGACGTGGGCGCGGTTAAAGCGGCCACCGACGCCGGGGCCGCCGCAGCCGGTAGGGTTGGCGAACTAAAGAGCGTTCACGTTATCCCTAGGCCTCACCAAGAGGTCGAATTCATCTTGCCCTCTCTAGAGCAACCCTCAGGGCCACCCCCGGTTAAGATTTAGGGTCGGCTCTTAGCCTATTTATTTCTAAAAAAAAGTACCTTGTAAGCTCATTTGGGCGCAATATTTAAACCCATTTAAATTAATTTTTATGAAAAAGACTGAAAAGAGGACATCTATTATGGCCAATGATTCCAGGGCCCTGGGCCTTATCGAAACCAAAGGTTTGGTCGGAGCGATCGAGGCGGCCGACGCCATGGTTAAAGCGGCTAACGTTACCTTAATCGGTAAAGTTCAAGTGGGCGGAGGCCTCGTAACCGTTATGGTCAGAGGCGACGTGGGCGCGGTTAAAGCGGCCACCGACGCTGGGGCTGCCGCGGCTGGTAGGGTGGGCGAACTCTTAAGCGTTCACGTTATCCCCAGGCCTCACCCGGAAGTTGAATTAATACTCCCTAAGCTCTAAATTGGCCCGATAATTGCCGCCATTAGCCCCTTTATCGGCTCAAGATCGCGCTCTATACCTAGAGAGGCTTTGGAACTGTTTAAAACCCAAACCCATAGAGCCGGGAGTCTTAATTAGAGCCGGGCTCGACCTAGGCACCTCTTCTTTGGTCCTAACCATTTTAGATAGCCATGGGGAACCTCTAGCCTTGGCCCGAAGAGAGGCGCGAGTGGTTAAAGACGGGCTGGTGGTCGATTTTGCTGCCGCTCGCTCTATTTGCGAGAGCCTTAGAAAAGAGCTGGAATCGTATTTAGGCGTTAGTATCTCTCAAGCGGCCTTGGCCACGCCCCCGGGAACCTCTGAGCGCGACGCAGCCACTCACGGCTACGTTTGCCAAGGAGCGGGTATGGAAGTTAGCGCCATGTTTGACGAGCCTCAGGCGGCCAACCATCTAATCGGTTTAAGCGACGGGGCCATAGCCGATCTAGGAGGGGGTACCACCGGGGCGGCTCTCTTTAAAGACTCTCAAACTATCCTTTCCTTTGACGAACCGACCGGCGGTCATCACCTAAGTTTAGTTATAGCCGGCCGCTTTAAAATAGCTTTAGAGCAAGCTGAAAACATAAAGCTCGACCCTAAGCGTTCTAGGGAAGTTGCTTCAATTGTAGCTCCGGTCTTAAGTAAAATGGGCACTATCTTAAAAAGAGGCTTTAAAAATTTACCAATCCCCATTTTATGGTTAGTCGGCGGTTCTTCAGCCGCCCCCGGGGCAACCCAAATCATCTCTCAAGAGACAGGCCTTTTAGTTGAGAGCCTAACTCGGCCCGAGCTAGTCACTCCGGCCGGCATCGCTCTAGGCTGCCCACCATTTGAGGCCAAAGCCCTCGAAAAATAAAACTTTTGTTAGCTGATAAATTTGAAAACTAATATTTTTAAATCAAACATTTTTCCAACTTGTTAATAGGAGTCTATGCCACTTTATTTAGGTCAAGATGTAACTGCAACAGAGGATTTGACTCTAAGTGTAATATTAAATTTTGCCAGTCAAAAACGAATACAGGACTTAGTTGTCGCCCCATAGTTCAGCTAAAAATTTTGACTCTTTAGCCTAATTAGCCTTTGAGTTCTGCTGGATTTAAGTTAATATGAGATTAATGGGCTCCTCTATTAGAAACCCTTTTTGTTGACTAAAAATATCTCTTATCCGTCCCTATGGCAGCCGCGAGACTTCTTATGCTGAAAATCCCTCTTGGGAAAGCCGATTTCGAGACTATTCGTCAAAAAGGCTATTACTATGCCGACAAGACCAAATTTTTTTACCAATTGCTCGCAATCGACTCTCCATTTTTTCTCTCCAGGCCCCGCCGCTTCGATAAGTCTATCGTGGTGAACTCTCTTATATACATCCTCGAGGGCCGGCGCAATCTTTCTAAGGGGCTATGGATTGACCAATCAGACTACGATTGGACGCCTCAGCCCGTCATCCATCTTTCGCTCGACAATGTATCTGCCGATAGCGCCAATGTTCTGAAGGCCGCTTTAAATGAGAGCGCTGTATTAAGTTAAGATTTAAAGATATGGGCTAAAATAGTAATCTCCATCAGGCCCATACTGGTTCGAAACGGCCCCGCCGTCTTTTCTGATGGAACTGTTAAAGCGCGACGGGAGTGGATTTGAGCTTCCGGTAAATCCCATGATGACTAAAGTCGAACTTAATACCTTCGATATTAAAAACCTTGACCTTGTTCCGATTCTGTTTCAGACGGGCTATTTAACTATTGATAAGATGATTAAACCCGGCGAATATCTTCTAAGGCGTCCCAACAAGGAGGTTAACGAAGCTATAGATTCGAACTTTCTTAACTTTTTGCTTGGCCAAAAGACGAAAACTGTAAACCAGCTTATTGAACGGCTCCAAAAGGCCCTAGAGAATTTGGATTCAATTTCTTTAGGGGCCTGCTTCCATGATATCCTCGCTTGGAACTCTCACATGGCGCTTAAAGCCTCGGAAGGAGCGGCCCACGCTATCATTCATTCGGTCCTGAAGGCTATGCATTTTAACGTGGTTTCGGAAGTAACGGAGTCGGAAGGGGTAATTGATTTTCTAATAACAACTAGAGAGGACACAGTTTTTGTCTGCGAGTTTAAATACGAGAAATTAGATCCAAAAGAAAACGAGACCACAGAGGCCCTGGAGGTGCGTAGGCAGGCCTTATTACTTAAAGCCCTAAATAAGGCGAAAGATCAAATCGAGTTTAAAAGATACGCCGATAGATATAAGAGCGAATACCAGATGGTAAAGCTAGTAGCCGTAGGCATTGTCGGCCGAACAGACGTAGTTTTGGAGATCTATTGAAGAACTTTTTTCTCTCCATCAAGACCATTTACTATCCAGACTATACCCAGGACCGAAAACATTTGCCGCTCCATGGCACCTCCCACCGCCATCTGCCTGTGAGGTCTAAAGTTGAAACCGGCAATTCATTTTGGTCGTCAGTATAGTCAGTTAAATATTTAAAAAGGGTCCGTAATTATATTCCTAACTTATACCTTACCTAAAAAATTTGCTTTGGAATTTCAATTAATCTGACCCAAAAGGCTAATGATGTGAGTGTCGCTTAACTTCAAACAATAATAGCGCGAGCTGGACCTTTGAGGGAAGTACTCGTTTAGTTATCGTTACTTGTTTATGTAAAACCATTCCTTTCAAGCTGATTGCCCCCGAGCTAAGTCGGTGGCTCCTCCTCTGGCTAAGGCTGCCTAGGTCACAGAATGCCCAGCATGAAATATTTTTCTCTCAACCTCTATCATTTAGGAGGGGCCTGTGTCGGTCGAAGACGAATTAGTTGATATAATAACCAATGAGATCTTAAGACGTTTGACCGCCAAATCTGCTGGTCATAGTCCCTCTAGCGTCTCTCTAGAGAGCGCTAGTGCTGATCTAACCGAAAAAAAACCTAAACTGCCCTTTCTTATTGTCGGGCCACTAGTTTCGCTTAGCCCTCAAAGTTTAACTTATCTTAAAGATAATTTTGATCTAATTGAGATTACTTCCTTAGAGCCTCCTAAGTATCCGCCGGCCCCTCTTTTGGCTACTTTTTTGAGCCTTCAGGCCTTAACTCGGGTTAGCTGCGGCGACGACGGCTGTACTATCGAGGGCCGGGCCTTAATAAGCGCCCTTCTGGAAGGTAGGCCCACTGCGGTTTTAGATAAAGGCATTGTTTGGCGCTCTTATGCCCAGAGCGCGCCTAAAGCCTTAATCTCTTCCTATATCCAATCGGAAAATGCTCTGAAAAGCTTTGGGCTAAAATTTCTCTCTGATTTTGAAATCCCTGATTTCGCTCGCTCAGTAAGCCTAAAGCCTTATTTAAAAAGCGCGCCCCCTTTAGCTTCTGATAATCTTAATTGCCGCGCTTTCGCTCCTAACGAAAAAAGAGTGATAACTGAGAGCGCGGTTAAAGAGCTTTTCCCAACAACAAAAGCCGGAGACGCTGTTTTCGAACTAAAAAAGAGCGATCTCTTGACCCCCTTGGCTAAAGACTATTTGCTTAGCCGCAAAATCCGCATAATCGAGGGCTAAGGCGATGATTATAGGCAAAGTTATCGGTAACATCTGGGCCACAAAAAAAGATCAAAAGCTTCGAAACTATAAGCTTTTAGTCGTTAGGACCAAGACTGGAGGCAAACCCGACACTATTGTGGCCGCCGACACTATTGGGGCCGGGGTGGGCGAAGACGTTTTATTATCCATGGGCAGCGTGGCCCGCAATTCCTTAGGCGATCGCGATAGCCCCATAGACGCGGTGGTAGTGGGCATTATTGATACTTTGGAAGTTGACGAATCGTTACTTAAATAATTTGTAACCGTTCACCAAGTCTTTTTCTTCCCCACGTTGCGGCTGGTAGCGACTTTCGAGTTGTAATTAAATTTTAGCAGACCCTTAAGTTCTTAACATTAGTTCTTTTAACGTTTCTACTTAGCTCTCTGCTCCAACCATATATTTTAACTTTGATTAATGTTAAAATTACTAAGCTCCTATAGGGGGC
>JAITQT010000117.1 GCA_031288745.1 Deltaproteobacteria bacterium | reverse complement strand
GCAGCTAAGGGGCAATCAGTTTGAAAGGATACAGTTTTACGCACAATTTAGCTTTTAAGTTCGATATTTGCCCCTAGACAACTGACAGTGGCTAGGCGAGGAGTACTTCCCTCAAAGCTCTTGCTCGAACCTTTATCGACTAAGTCGCTTAAACGGCTTGCTAAACAAGGTTACCGATTGCACAGCTGCAAAATTTTCGATCCTAAAAATATAAAAAAATAAATCTTATTTGGTAGAGGATTTTTTTTTAGCTTAGGAGCTGGTAATACCAGCGTGGTTTTTTTTTTATTGTCAAAAAAATATATTGCCATGAAGTTAAATCCGTGATAATTTATCTAAGTTTCCCGGAGCGATAAAAAAATTCTTAGGTTGTTGGCCTTAGGGTATAAGTTCGGTTAAAGGCTCTTTAACTTCCGGTGCCATGAGTAATCCGGCCGCCTGTTAATTAACTTTTTTGCCGAAATACTCTCGGTGCAACTTTGGATTTTAGCTCCAATACCCTTTTATTTAGGAGAATATATGGAAAAGGAAGAGAAGAAATTCTCATCTACGGAACCCATCGACATGAGTGAGGCGGATCTTGGGTTTGCCAAAAAAGTTGGCCAAATCGCCGGGACTGATCTTAATTCTTGTCTAACTTGCATGAGTTGTTCGGGCGGCTGTCCCATGTATCCGTACATGGATTACGGCCCTCACGGGATCATGCGCTTGGCCGTTCTCGGACTGAAGAAGGAAGCCTTGACTTCCACCACTATCTGGCGTTGCGTGGGCTGCCACAGTTGCGCTGCTGTTTGCCCCATGGCCATTAATATCGCCGGGGTTATGGATTACTTGCGAGAGGAGTGCTTAGCTGAAAAAGTGACCATCGGCGATAAGCCTCTTTTTGAGTTTCACAAGGCTTTTCTGACCTCAGTTAGGTTTCACGGCCGTTGTAGTAAAGTCGAGATGATGGCTCTCCATAAGCTTTACACCATCGGCGGAGGGCCCAAGTCCTGGATGCAGGACGCTATTTTGGGTACAAAAATGATTTTTATGAGGAAACTTCACCTCCTGCCCTCTCGCCTTATGAGTTCGGGTATATCCCAAGTCCGGAAAATTTTGACCGGCGCTTGGCGTGACAGATAGGAGGCGAAATCATGTCATCTGAGTACTTAATGGAGGCCACTTACTTTCCCGGCTGCACTATGAAGACGGGCGTTGAAGAATCCAATCTGCCTCTAAAGATCGTTTTAGATAAGCTCAAAATTAAGGCCTACGAGATTGAAGACTGGAATTGTTGCGGCTCATCCTCTGGTCACGCCGTTAACCACGAGATTCCGACGGCCATGGGCGCTAGAAACCTCTCTAAGATCCCCACGGGCCGTCCGGTCATTATCCCGTGTCCTAACTGCTTCCGCAATTGGGCTACCGCTCATTATCATCTAGTTAACGAGCCTGAGACTCGCGCTAAGTATGAAAAGCAATTCGGACGCCTCAATCTAGACGATCCCATCCTCAACATCTATGACCTTTTCCATCACGTCTTTAATCTAGCTCGGCTCAAGAGCGTGACCTTCGAAGGCACTAAGCCCCTAAAAGATCTTAATATCGCTGTCTATTACGGCTGCGGGGCAATGTATCCTAAGCACTTAAGGCCCAACGGCCCGCCTAGGGATACGGTCGAAAGGATCATGATTGAAATCGGCGCTAAACCAGTTACCTGGCCTTATCCCAATAAGTGCTGTTCTGCTTTTGTTTCGGCTGTTTATCCCGAGATAGCCGAAGAGTTGGCCACTCAGATCATCGGCGGGGCCCACGAGGCCGGCGCTGACGCTTTGGTTACTAGCTGCGCTATGTGCCAGATGAACCTGGAGATGAGAGCGATATCTGCTCGTATGAGTACGCCTCTACCCATCTTTCACCTAACTCAGCTCATGGCCCTTTATTTAGGTGAGAAGGCTTCTGATCATCAAGATTGGTGGAAGTACCATTTAATCGATCCTAAGCCCCTATTCCAAAAGATTGGCTTGTGGGATTAAAAATAAAAATCCCTAAAAAAAATTAAAATAATTGATGGCCTCCTTAAGTGGAGGCCATTTTTTTTTGGCCGATTTAAGCTATTGTCGCTTTGCTGGCGACCACTAGGTGCGCCGAAGGCGATAAAATTCAAAAGTGATTTTAGCCTTAAAAAAAAACCTGTGATTTTGATTCTATGATTCTAGTTTTTGCTGGCCCTTTTTTATTGGTAAAAGCCATTGAACTCGGCCAATAGATATATTGATGAAAGAGAGGAAAGTATTGAATCACATAGCCTTCAGGGTGGTTCACTTTTTTCTGCGCGAAATCCATCAAAATTTAAGAAAAAACTGGATCACATTTCATTGAGCAAACCCAAAAGGATTTAGCTACTATGATTTTTTACCAAAAAAAAAGTCTATGAGCGGTTCCTTTTTCTCAGCAAACAGTAGTTGGTTATTATGACCAAAAAAATGTCTTATCGGCTGTAAATCTTGAAGGTTGAAGGGCTATAAAAGATACGTTAGATAAGATTAAAGTATAAAAAAACTTTTAAATCATAATAATCAATAAATAGGTTTAATTATATGAAAGGCGTAACTTTGATATCGGAAGAAGAAAGTCTCGTCGTCTTGAGTAAGGAGTTTTTTGAAAGAGAAGCTGTTTTCGCAGCGGCCTTAAGATTTACCGATCAATACTATGTAGGCATTCGCCCGTATGATGAAGAATCGGTTGAGGTTTCCATTAAGGCCAAGGAAGGTGTGGGGCGGTCAGACATAGTCTCAATTTTTTGTAACGAATTAATCGAAGAGCAGGTTAGGCGCGATTTACACAAAAGTTTCGGGCCTCTTCGCGAAATCATAGTTGCTCAAGCCTTTTCTCCGCTTGATAAACAAGTTGATAAATCGGATAAACAATGACTCGCTTATTACCCTTCCAATTTGCGCCTATTAGAGACGGACGCCTTCTATTGGTAAATGAGTGTGGCGATTATATATTTGTTTCTTCCAACTGCTTTGAGGAATTGATTTCCGGTTCGATAACCGAAGAAAACCCTCAATATTACGATCTCTTAAGCCGCCTTTTTATTCAAGCCGATGATGGAGATGATTTTGCCATAGAAAAGACGGCAGCTAAATATCGCTCTAGAAAAGGCTATCTACGTGATTTTACCTCTCTTCATATGCTCGTCGTTACTCTTCGCTGCAATCAACGCTGCCGCTATTGTCAGGTCTCCTGCGCCTATGAAAACGACCGCCGCTATGATATGACGACGCCTATTGCCATTAAAATAGTCGATAGTATCTTTGAGTCGCCCTCTAAAAATATAAAAATAGAATTTCAGGGCGGGGAGCCGACTCTAAATTGGGAGGCGGTCCGGCAAACAGTCTTGCGGGCCGAGGAAAAAAAGATAACTTCAGATAAAAAGATCTCTTTCGTTCTCTGCACTAACCTTACGGGTATCGCTAAAGAGCAGCTAATTTTCTGCCGCGACCATAATATTTGTATCTCTGCTTCTTTAGACGGGCCTAAGGAAGTTCATGACGAAAATAGAGAGTTAAGGTCAGGGGGGAGTGCTTATGATCTTTTTGTTAAGAACCTAAGTCTAGCTCGGGAGATAATAGGCCCTGAAGCAGTCGACGCCCTAATGACCGTGACCAAACGTAGTTTAGCGAAATTACCTCAAATTATCGATCAGTATTTGGCTTTAGGCTTTAACGGCGTCTTTATTAGGGCCTTAAATCCCTACGGTTTCGCAGCCCAAAGGGCTAACGAGCTTGGCTACGGGGCGGCCGAGTTTGTCGAGAACTACTCGGGGGCGCTCGAATATATTTTTTCCATTAATAAGACCCGTTTTTTTCCCGAGCATTTCGCGTCCATTTTACTTTCACGAATTTTAACACCCTTTTCCACTGGTTTCGTTGATTTGCAATCGCCGGCTGGCCTGGGCCTTAGCGGCGTTATTTACGATTACGACGGTTCGGTTTACCCCTCTGACGAAGCTAGAATGCTAAATCGGATGAACGATTCTCATTTTTATTTAGGAAATATCCTTCATCATTCGTATAAAGCTATTTTTGGGGGCCAAAAGCTTAGAGAGATAATACGGCAAACCTTACTTGAGGTCACCCCTAGCTGCTCAAGGTGCGTTTATCAAGCCTACTGTGGGGCTGATCCGGTTAGAAACTATTTGGAGTCGAAGCGAGTGGTTAGAAAGATGGAGGGCACGCCTTTTTGCCAAAAGCACAAAGGAATTTTTAATTACCTTTTTTCTCTATTAGAAAATATAACCCAAGAGAGGGAGAATATTATTTGGAGTTGGATTTGCGGCTCTAAGTTAACTGACGCTCATGCTTAAGTTTACAACACACACTTCTAAGGATTTTGAGGCAGTTATTGGGGAACTTACCTTTCGCAAAGAGCCATTTTATCGAAGAAGCCACAAAATATTGTTTACCGATAAAGCGGGCTTAGATGGCCTTGGCTACTTAGCCCTTTTAAGCGAAAAGGTTCCTAAGGATAGTCTTTTTCTTCCACAGATGGCTGGGGAAATTAGTCGCCAAGATAAGGACTCCTTAAATCAAGGAGATATTATCTCCGTTACCGGGGCCGGGGAGGTTAGCGTCTTATGGACCGCCCTCTCTAATCATAATTGCTTACTTCTGACTGAAGCCTGCAATTGTCGGTGCCTGATGTGTCCTCAGCCGCCTAAAGAGCGCGACGAGAGACTATTTAAGATAGCCTCTATGGTCTTAGATTTGTTAAAAGGAAAAAATGTCGAAACCATTTGCCTTACTGGAGGGGAGCCTACTTTATTTGAGGATAATTTTTTAAAAATACTAGAAAGATGCCTCATCGAGCAGCCTAACGCTCACGTAAGCGTTCTAACTAACGCAAAAAAATTTATAGATAAAGGGTTGGTTAAAGAAATAGCCGCCCTCAATAACGGCCAAGTTATTTTTTGCGTCTCAATGCACTCTGATATAGCTCAAATACACGATAAAATTGTCGGCGCGCCAGGAAGTTACGCTAAAACTCAAGAGGGCCTTTATAATCTGGCCCAATATAAAATTCCTATTGAGATCCGTTACGTTATTAACAAATTAAATTATACCCGTATTAATGAATTTGCTCTACATATGTATAGATATTTTCCGTTTTGCATACACTATGCCCTGATGTCTATGGAGATTTGCGGCCTGGCTATTGATAATCTAGACTCTATTTATGTGGATCCTATAGATTACAAGATAGAATTAAGGAACGCAGTTCTGGCCTTAACTAAGCGTGGCTTAAACGTATCGGTTTATAATACCCCAATATGTCTTTGTCATGAAGATATACATAAATATTCAAGGAAATCAATTTCAACTTGGAAAAATAATTATTTGAGTCAGTGTCGTGTTTGTCAAGAAAAAGAAAATTGTTGCGGTTTTTTTAGCACTTCCGCCATACATAGCCGGGCTATTTCTCCTGTTATGTAATTTTTTAAAAACCCACTTAATTTAAAGGAGCAGAAAATGAAAAAGCTGATCTACAAGGCCTTTTTAATTTTATCTTTTATTGCTTCGGCCCTTAGCCTAAGCGGGGCCACCCAGGCCTCTGAAGCTCCCCCGCGGGTGGAAAAGTTTAAACCTGCGCTCAATCAAAATAGCGGCGATAAGCTCTATTTTTCCGAAGCTATGTCTCAAAGCGAAATTTCTGGTAGCCTGGCCTGGCATTACAGCCACTCAAGCCATCAAAGCCATCAGAGTCATCAAAGCCATTATTCTCATCGCTCTGGTTGGTGAGAAATTGAACTAGTTCCTTAAACAAAAAACTCAAAAGCCGAAAGATTATTTCTTTCGGCTTTATCCGTTTATTCGATTAGCTTAAAATTTTGGCCAGCATTACCGTTTAAATATGGCGATTGGCGAGACGTTTTTAGAAAAATAAACTCAAAAATATAAAAAACTCTATATCGACTTAATATTTAATTATATGAGTTAATTTTTTTTTGCTTAAGCTAAAAAAATCAGGGTAATTTTTTTCTCTTTCCTAGGTTCTTAGTAGCCAGAGCTTAGCGGGACTATTTTTAAGAAAATTAAGCTAAGCGATAAAAGCTTAACTTCCAATAGTTTTACCTGAGCTACACCACCAGAGCATTAATCCAATTGGCCTTGAGAGAGATGGTTAAAAAATTTGAGTAAGCTCGCAAAACCAAAGAGCCAAGCTAGACACCCTCAATTAAATTAAACTATGGAACAGCTCTCTCTGGTCTTCAAATTATTTGGTGGGAAGATGCGGCAGAGTGTGGCTTTCAATTTAATTAAAACAAGATTAAAACCTGAATGCGCCTTATATTCTCGCCCTGAAGGATAAAGTTTTAAGGGGCTTTCCATAATTTTGCTCTAGTTTTGGCGTGAGTAGATTATCTAACCTTTAGCGATTGACCAGGCCTGATAATGTCGTCGCTTTTACCATTAAGGGCCTTTAGCTCTTCAACCGTCAGGCTATGCTTTTTAGCAATGGCGTATATAGTATCGCCGTCGAGAACCTTATAGGAGCCGTCGCTCAAAGAGCTTTGATTTACGTTTTTTTGAGGTATCTTTTCGGTGGTCGAGTCAGTTTTAGAGCTAATGATGGCCACGGTTTTGGTATTAGTTGCTCGGTTAACTGAGCTTTGGGCCTGGGCGCTAACTTTAAGATTTTGGCCAACCATTATCGAGTCGCCGGTTAAGTCGTTAAGGGCCTTAAGTTCGTCTGTTTTTAGCCCATTGCGCTCGGCAATAAGTCCTAAAGTGTCGCCGCTTTGAACTTTATAGAGGTCCCCGGAGGTTGAGGCTGTTTTATTCTCCTGTTTAACGCTATTAAGAGCGCTTTGGGCTTGTTGTTCTATTTTAGCTTCTATCTGAGCTTGGCCCTCGGTTTCTACATTTTCTTCTAAGTTTTCTTTGATAACCTCTCTAACTGCAGCTTGATTTTGAACTGCTGTTTCTATATTTTCAGCTACTCTATCAATGTTATTAACCAAGGTCGAATTTTCTATATCTTTCGAGACAGCCGTTTGGGCTTCAAAGGAAGAATTTTTTTTCTTTGGCAGCTCGGCTTTAGCCACTTTTATCTTTTGGCCGATGCTAAGCACATTGCTCTTTAGGTCGTTTAAGGCTATCAAATCTTCAACTTTTTGGCCCGAGCGCTGGGCTATTAAAGATAATGTATCGCCGCTTTTAACTTCATAAAGAGCGCTCGAGCTGGCCGCAGCGGATTTTGTCTGTATAGCCGGCTTATTGACGGCGGCGCTCTCAAGCTCTAGAGCGGATGCGGGGCTATCAGAACTTTCGGCTAGTTCTGGCTTAACTTTATCGGTTCCAGGAACCTTAATTTTTTGCCCCGGAAAGATGACATTATCATCCATATTGTTTAGGTGTCTTAGATCTATTGAACTTAGGCCATAGCGTTGGGCGATGTGGCCTAAAGTGTCGCCGCTCTTAACTTCGTAAACGGTTGAGGAAGTAAGTTTAGCGTTTACCTGGGTTTTTTCAGGGTCTATTTTTTGGGCCACGCTTTGGCTCGTAGAAGGCTCTTTATCCGAGTCGCTAATTTGATCCGTGGCGATAACCATTAGCTTTTTGCCCTGGTAAATGGTGGGTCCGCTAAGATCGTTTAGGGCGCGTAATTCATCTGAACGAAGACCAAAGCGATCGGCGATTTGGCCAATGGTGTCGCCGCTTTTAACTACGTAGATTTCTGAGCTTTGGGGATCGAGGACCGGGCCTGTACCTATGCGTAGCTTTTGGCCGACCATTAAAGTGTTGTTGGGGAGATTGTTTAGGGTCTTGATTTGCTCTTGATTGAGGCTGTAATTGGAAGCAATTTGGCTAATAGTTTCTCCTTTTTTAACCGTATGGTAAATAGGAGCGCCTTTGGCCACTTGGACCCAACTGTCTTTAGATTTTTTAGGTTCGGTTTGGAGGGTTAAGGGTAGGTTCGAGCGTATAGTCAGCACTTGGCCTTCTTTAATGGAGTTTGAGGCTAGCTTATTGTCTTTTTTAATCTGTTCGGACTTCACTCCGTATAAGTTTGCTATGCTTAAAATGGTGTCCCCCGAGCGCACCCGGTGACTAATACTGTCGATAGCTACGGCCTGACGCTTTGAACTAGCCAAAGTCCTTTTAGTCACCTCAAAAGGAACCGAAGCTTCTTTAGCTACTGGAAGGGGGACCCTAACCGTGGCCATTTGAGTGGACGAACTGGTAGGTATTTTTTGGATTTGAGTTTTAGGCTGAGGTATAACGGCTCTGGCGACTTGTTGAGGCATAGAGGACGGTAAAACGAGCTTTTGGCTGCGACTGAGCTTAGCTGAAGGGCCTAAGTTATTATATTCGCGGACCACCTCGGTGGTTAGACCGTGTTTAGCGGCGATTTGTTCAATTGATTCACCTCGCTTAGCTGCATAGTTAATGAAACTAGATTTCTTTTTCTTCGATGGCAGTTCAGCGTAAAGGCGATAAAATTCTGCTCTGGCCCCTTCGGGCACTCTCAGGACGAAGTTTGATTCTCTCGGAGGGGTAGAGAGGCGCTTTAGGTGCGGGTTTAATTCTTTAAGTCGTTCTAAGCTGGAGTTAGTAAGGTCGGCGGCAACTTTAAGATCAATTGGGTCGGGCACCACCACCTCTTCCCAGCCGTCGGAGGTGGGGCTTGGGATTTCAAGGCCGTAAGCTGAGGGATCTTTAGCGATAATGGTTGCGGCTAGAAAGCTTGGGACGTAGCGCTTAGTTTCGTTAGCTAAAAAGCCGTCCTTAGCCATATCCCAGTAATTATCCACTTCCGGCTTTTGCATACCCTTCATTATTTTACCTTCACCGGTGTTGTAGGCGGCGATAGCTAGGGGCCAGGAATTAAAGCGGTCGTGGAGGTCGGTTAGGTAATCGGCAGCTGCGTAGGTCGATTTAACGGGGTCCATGCGCTCGTCAATCCACTCGTTTATGGTTAGTCCGTAATTACGGCCAGTGGAAGAGATAAATTGCCAAGGGCCCACGGCGCTAGCCGTAGATATTGCGTCGGTTCGAAAGCCGCTTTCTATTAAAGCCATGTAGACCAGATCTTCAGGTAAACCCTTTTGTTTAAAAATGGCCTTCATCATGGGAATATATTTTTGACCGCGAGTAAGGCTGCGGGTCATAAAACCGCGGGCGTCGTTTAACAAGTAATTGAGATTAACTAAAACCTCTTGGTTTAACTCCAAGGGCACATCTTCTTTGCGGCCGGAGAGGATCATAAATTCTTGGCCGACCATTTGGGCCAGCTTTTTTTCAAACTTAGGGCCTAACCTATAGTATTTTTGGCTTTCGCTGCGCCCTTCTTTAGCCACCTTAGAAGCTTGCTGACCCATGGTTGAGTCACGGGCTGGGCTGGTGGTGCAGGCGTTTAGGGCCCAGGTTAGATATATTATTATAGGAATTAGACGGAAAAACTTCATTAAATTCTCCAAAAGAAATTCTATCAAACTTAATAAATTTTAGTGAAGTAAAATAAAAATTAAAATCTTATTTAGTAATAAAGAATATAAAATAAAATTTGTTAAAAATATAAAGTAAATTTTAAATCTAAATAGTGGGCCTATCTTGTTTCTGGGCAGCTTTATTTGTAGTTTGGCAAGAGTTTATGCAAAGCCATAAAATTTTACCACAAAAAAATCAAAAAAAGAAACCCGGAGCTAGCCTAGTAGCCTAAAAGCCTTAAATATGGGAGGGCGAGGTTGGAATAGAAGGGGCTTAAATAGATTTTTTAGTCCCCGAAGGTCTCGGCGGAGCTACGTTAAAATTTTAGGCTTTCTGTGAACGTTATTAGGCCTTAAAGGCCTTCAATACTTCAAAGAGGCGAGCGTTAGGGCGAGAAACGAAACTGCAACAGGATCGGGCTATTTTATCAAACCATCGGCGAGGGGCGCAAGTGGCCCCAAAATGAGGCCTAAATTTTACCAGCCAGGGTAATGCTAGGCAATAGCTCGGTTTATTGAAAGAAAAAAATTTAAAAAAAAAGTTGCCAGTTTATCTTGACAGTATAGGTGTCATGAATTATAATATCCAAAAATAAGATTCCAACCGCCAAGTTTCTAGCCTTCTCTCACTTAGGCGGGCTTTTGATCGGGAAGCCTTTTTATGGAAGAAAGTTCTTTTACCCTAGAGCGTTTAGCCGCCCTAACCGGCCTTAGCCGGAGGACAGTAAGGTATTACATTCAGATAGGTATACTCTCTCACCCTTTGGGCGAGGGGAGAGGTGCCTATTACACGCTGGAACACTTAGAGCAATTATTAAAAATTAAGAAATTAACCTCGGCTGGTTATTCTTTAGAAGCGGTTAGAAGGTTGATTGAGGAAAACCAAGAGGAAAAGGAGAGCCCGAAACACCCGAAGATAGGCTCTTTAGAGGTCCGTAGTCACGTTTACTTGGCCCCTGGGATAGAGATGGTCTTCTCAGTCGAGCAGTCGGGCTTAACGGCTAAGGAAATTCGAGCCTTAATAGAAGAAATTTTTAAGGTTTCGAAGAGATTTTTTGAAAGCCAGGAGGAGCAAGATTAGACAATTTTATTTATTCCTATTTTCCAACACATTTTTTGGAGGCGCTAAATGATTAATTCAGTTCTAAGTTCGATCTTTGATTCGTACCCTTCGCTAACGAGTTTAAGCGGCTTATCGGCGGCCCTCAAATCGGCTCGTATCGAAGGGCGGCTGAACGGTTTAATTTTGGAGACGACTCTTTTTCAGAGTTATCGAAACGAGACCGACGAAAATTTAGAGATCGTTTACACCTTTCCCGTGCCTTATGGGGCCGAGCTTTTAGGTTTAAAGGTCGTCGTAGGCGGCCAAACCCTTCAGGCCGAGGTTCGGGAAAAGGCGCGTGCAACCGAAAGTTATGAAAAGGCCGTGGAAGATGGGGATGGGGCCTTTTTGGTGGAACTAGCCGCCAACGGCCTTCTTACGGCTAACCTAGGAAATGTTTTACCAGGCGAAGAGGTCGAGTTGGCGTTAAGTTTAGGTCAGCTTCTTCGATTCGACGGCAATAGGATTCGTTTATCCTTCCCCACCGTTGTAGCCCCTCTTTACGGAGACGCAGTGAGCGAAGGGGGCTTAGAACCCCAGCAAGTTCCTTCGACCAATCTTTTAGCCGAGTATCCTTTTACTCTAAAAATCAATATATTAGGGAAAAATTCCGAGGCTGATATTAGTTCGCCCAGCCACTCTATAGATATAGCTCGCCGCGAAGGATGCGCGACAGTCTCTATTAAGTCGGAAGCTTTTTTAGACCGCGAATTCGTTTTAATTTTGGAAAACCTACCCTTTCAATCATTCTCCTTATTGGCGGAACATAAAGAAGAGAAAGTTATTCTGGCTAGTTTTAGTCCTACCTTAAAAGCGCCGGAAGAGCCTTTGGCTATTAAAGCGCTCTTGGATTGCTCCGGTTCCATGTGTGGGGCCAACGTGGAACTAGCCAAGAGTGCCCTTTCTTCCATACTAAGCCTTATGAGGCCTCAAGACTATCTCTCCCTTAGCTGTTTTGGTACAAACGTAAGTCATTTGCTTAAGAAAATGACTCCTTTAACTAAGCTTAATCTTACTCGGCTACAAACGATAATTTCCGGGATTTCCGCCTCTATGGGTGGTACGGAAATGTATAGAGCCTTAGAGTCGGTTTTGGGCAATATCAAGCCACCTTCCAAGATAAATGTCCCGGCTAAAGTTCTCATAATTACCGATGGGGAAATCTGGGACATGGAAAATGTGATCGAATTAGGCCGGCAAAGCGCCCATAAAGTCTTCACCCTTGGCATTGGCTGCGCCCCGGGGGAGCATTTGTTGCGCTCACTAGGTGTCGAAACCTCAGGGGCCTGCGATTTTCTAAGTTATGGCGAAGACGTCCTAGGTTCGGCTGAACGGATGATGACCAAAATGAGAACTCCCGAGACTTCCGAGGTTAAACTTACTTGGGATAGAGAACCCCTCTGGCAAACCCCCGCCCCCGCTTCTCTCTACCAAGGTTTGACGGCCCACGTTATGGCCGGTTTCATCGAGAGTCCTAAGAGGGCCCCGATTCTAACTTGGAAACAAGGTGGTCAGGAATATAACTTAAGCGCTGAGGAGATTTCCCCGGTAAGTTCTCCCGATTTGGCTAGACTAGCCGGAGCGGAGAGGCTAAAAGCTGCTTCTGACCCTGAAGAAGAGCTTCGATTGGCGCTTGACTATAAATTGGTCGGACCCCTAACGTCTTTAATTTTGGTTAAAGATCGTGGCGAAGATAAAGCCTCTTCACTGCCCTCTCTTCACCGCGTTCCGCACATGATGGCCTCTTTTTACAGTGACTATGGGGCGACGAGTGAAATCGATGAAGGATGCGGCCTTGTCGATTTTATTTGCGATATGAAGCCTGATAATACTACAAGAGATAGATTTAGCCGTGTTTTGGCTGAAAGGGCATTAATTGGTAACAAGCGAGATATGATTCACAAGACTGAGTCAAAAGTTCTGGCCAAATTATTCCGAGCGCCAACTAACCAGTTACGTCATAAACGCGCAGTGGGTCATTATTTCCAGGAGGTAGATAGCCTATCCTTAGCTAACCTTGAATTTATGGCCAGGGAGACGATTAACAACCTAGAGCCCGATAGCTCTTGGGACAATCTCAAGCAAATCTTGACTAATAGCGGGCTTTTGAGGCTCTTAATGCCGATTAAGAAAAAATTACCCAAAGAGTTAAAGGCCAATCTAGAGCAAATAATCGCTCTCTTAGTTTTGTGGTTGAGAGAAAAGTTCAAGGTTTTTTTCATTCTCAGCCGCCAAAACCTAAGGCTGGTTCGTAGTCAATGCCAAGACCTTTCCGAGGATGAGAAAAAAATTGTTTTTAAACACCTAGACGCCTTATTCTCTTAAATTCTCTACCAAGGCCTTGGAAAATAAGCCTTCCGGTCCTTGTTTTGATGGGCCCTTTAAAGTTTCCGACTCGATGGGTTCTCTCTTTTTGGCCATAGGGCCTTAGAAAGAGGGCCCGTCGTTTTTTTTATTAACTAAAAAGATTTGTTAATTTATATATTTTATATGAATTATATTAGTTGTTTTTTAAAATAACTTTTTGGAATATTTTTAGCTTCTTAGTCGGGTTAAGGCCTTGATGGCCTTATCTATTGCAATGGTGGCCCTCTTGTGGCAAAATAAAAACCATTTCAAGGCTAGGGGTGCCCAAAGCTTAGGCCAAAGGCCAGCGCTTTTTATTCGAGAGAGCCTAAAGGCTAATGCTTTTAAGCGGGACTCGATTTGGAGTCCGTTTTTTTTAAGCCGGGCTTTCCTATTGGGTTTTGGCTTTAAGCGGGGGGCTAAAGGGCCTGGGGCTAAAATTTATCGCCTCTAAGGTTTAGCAAACGGAAAAAAACAAAAAAAAAGAAGATCTCAAAAAATTGGACAAGTTAGTTTTTTATGTGACCAATAGTATTTTTAAGAAAAAAAGTTTTCCGTTGGATCAAGGTTGATCGAAGCGCAAAAAGTCCCCGTTATCAGTCTTTAAATTTGTAACATGTCTTTATTACTAGTTAATTTGTTAGACTATTTTGCTTTTAAGAGGTTTTTGCGCTTCGATCAAGGTTGATTTTTTTGCGTTCATGTTTTCGGTACCTAAAAGAGAGCCGTAGCCAAAGGCTAAACACCTAAGCTCTTTTTTTGTTAGCGATGGTTTTTCGCTCTCTTATATTTTTTTCGCTTCTTTTAATCCCAATTTAATTATTACCTCAAACGGAGGCTTTGACCGATGCCTTTTCCCGAGACCCCCTCGAAACGAGGCTTTAAATTCTTTACGACGGCTGCATCCGTCCTTACGGCCATAGTGGTCTTAACCGCTCGGGCCGCTTTGGCCAGCGAGGCCGACCTTATCGTTCCAGAGCTAGCACAGGCCCAGAATCATTTATTAACAGGCGGTTTGGTGGTTTGCTTTCTGGGCCTTTTGTTCGGCCTGTGGCAGTACCTGGGCATTAAAAAGCTCAAAGCCCACCCGGCTATGCTGGAAGTTGCCGCGACCATTTACGAGACCTGTAAGACCTACATGTTTCAGCAGGCTAAGCTCTTAGTTGTCCTGTTAATCTTCGTGGGGGCTTGCATTTCGTTTTACTTTGGTTATCTTTCGGAAATGAGCTTCGGTTCGGTCCTACTTATCTTAATTTGGACCGTTATCGGGATCCTCGGCTCCTATTCAGTGGCCTTTTTTGGTATGAGAGTTAACACTTTGGCCAATAGCCGTATGGCTTACGCCTCTTTGGAAAAAAAGCCCCTTAAGCTTTTAAATATCCCCTTAGACGCAGGCATGAGCATCGGTGTTCTTTTGATCTCGGTCGAATTGGTGATGATGCTCATCATCTTAGTATTTGTACCCCGCGATCTGGCTGGGGCCTGTTTTATAGGCTTTGCCATAGGCGAATCTTTAGGAGCTAGCGCACTAAGGATCGCCGGGGGCATTTTTACTAAAATAGCCGATATAGGCTCGGATTTGATGAAGATCGTCTTTAAAATTAAAGAAGACGACCCCCGTAACCCAGGGGTTATTGCCGACTGCACGGGTGATAATGCGGGCGATAGCGTCGGCCCCACGGCTGATGGCTTTGAGACTTACGGAGTAACCGGCGTGGCCTTGGTTACTTTTATTTGCTTAGCTGTGGGGCTAGCCTTACCTGAGCAGTCTCAGTTGATTCTTAAGACTAATTTATTAACCTGGATCTTTGTTATGAGGATCTTAATGTTGGTTACTTCCTTAGTGGCCTTCTACATAAATAAATTATATAGCTCGGTAAGATTTTCTAAAGTTGAGGAATTTGATTTCGAGTCCCCTTTAACTAGCCTGGTCTGGTTCGGCTCCATTCTTTCCATCATCATGACCTATGCGGTCAGCTACGTATTGCTGGGCCCCCACACCGATTTTGCAGCCGTAGACGCCCAAAACGGACATAAATTTTGGTACGTTCTCGCCTCCATCATTAGTTGCGGGACCTTGGGCGCGGCCTTGATTCCCGAGTTTACTAAAATTTTTACTTCCGGTAAGTCAGCTCACGTTCAAGAGACGGTTGAGGCTTCCAAAGAGGGTGGGGCTTCCCTAAACATACTGGCCGGTTTTATTGCCGGAAATTTTAGCGCTTTTTGGATGGGCCTGATCTTTAGCGTCTTGATGCTGGGTGCCTATTTCTTTAGTCAACTAGGCCTAGGGGGGGTTATGAGCTACCCCTCGGTCTTCGCCTTTGGCTTAGTTGCCTTTGGTTTTTTGAGCATGGGCCCGGTGACCATTGCCGTCGATAGCTACGGTCCGGTGACTGACAATGCCCAGTCGATATACGAATTAAGTTTGATTGAGGAAATTCCCAATATTAAAGAGCAATTGGAGAAAGAGTTCGGTCAGGTACCCGATTTTGAAAAGGCCCACCTCTATTTAGAGAGTAACGACGGGGCTGGCAACACTTTTAAAGCTACAGCTAAACCAGTTTTGATTGGCACCGCTGTGGTCGGCTCGACCATCATGATCTTTTCCACCATTTTGGTCATTCAAAAGGTTTTGGGCGTGGCCCCGGAGAGCATCCTCAACTTTTTAAATCCCTATACTATTATCGGCTTTTTGTGCGGTGGAGCGGTAATTTATTGGTTT
>JAITQT010000030.1 GCA_031288745.1 Deltaproteobacteria bacterium | reverse complement strand
ATAACATCTATTTTTAATTTAATTTTTCTTTAAAATCATTATATTTTAAAGAAAAATATAACTAATTAAAATTATAATTTAATTACATTAGTATTTTTTTTATTTTCCCCTTATTTTCTTCTATGACTGATTAACCTTTCGATTATTGATCGAAGCGCAAAAAGTCCCCTTTATCAGTCTTTAAATTTGTAACATAGTCTTATCACTAGTTAATTTTTTAGACTATTGTGCTTTTAAGAGGTTTTTGCGCTTTGATCATTATTGACTTAAAACATCATTTTTCTTTTTGTTTTAAGGCCCATTAGGCTCTGGCTAATTATGGCGACTGTAGTAAAAAAAACCTAGACTCTCTTGGGTTAAAAATACTCTGCTTGTTTCATATTCATACGTCTATTTGAGCCTTTTTTCATTCCTAAAAAAAATTAACTTTACAGCCTTTTTTTAGTTGTAATATTAATAAATACCTGTTATTTTAGTTAGCGGTCGCTAATTTTTTGGCCATTTCCAGTAACTGTTCTCCTTTTTTAAAAATCTTCCTTGCTTTTTTTAGCCACCTAACTAGGTTAACGTGGCTCTAAAATTGAGACTTTTCGGCCTTTTAGGCCTCCTTAAAACATCGCTCGGAGGCCAATTTTTTGGTCTTTATTTTGAAAATCTTTTTTTTGGCTATCTTTTTTCTGTTTAAGGGCTTTTTTTAGCTTGATTTCTTCTTTAGGCCTTGTATCGTTCGACCTTCCTCCTTAGACTGAACCGGCGGGGGACTCCCGGCGAGTAAGAAGATGAAAATTAAATTTTGGGGCGTCAGGGGTTCGGTTCCTAGCACTTTTAGGGCTGATGACCTCCGAAGAAGGCTACAAGAGGTTTTAGCCCTAGCCCTTGAACACGGCCTTGAGGCCGAGCGAATCGACGAATTTATGTCTAGCCTCTCACCTCGAGTAACGGGTCTGGTGGGCGGAAACACGCCTTGTCTTGAGATTACGGAAGGAGAAGATAGACTAATTATAGATGCGGGCACTGGCATTATAGATTTGGGCTTGATTTTAGCCGAAGGTCTCGATCCGCCGCCCCTACCCCACGCCGATTTCGAGGTGGCTAAGACCCAAGCTTCCAAGCCCTTAGTCCTAAACATTCTCTTTACCCACACCCATTGGGATCACATTCAGGGCCTGCCCTTTTTTAAACCCATTTACCAACTTGAAAATACCATCAATATTTATGGTCTTAATAAATTAGACCTTATAGAGGCCCTGACCATACAACAGCAATCCCCCAAACTCTTTCCAGTCAGTTTAGAACGCTCCGGGGCTTGCCTTAACTTTTATAGCTTTCCTCACCACGGCCTTAAAATAGGCCCCTTTGATATAAAATGTCTGGCCATGCCTCACCCCGGCGGCTCGCTAGCCTTTAAAATCAAGACTCGTAGCGGGACCGTAGTCTTTGCCACTGACTACGAACTTTTAGAGGCCGATAATTTTTCTTGCCTTTGCCGGCCTCAGTTGGCCCTCTTTATCCAATTTGCCGACGTCTTTATTAGCGACACCCAATATACTTACCTTGAAAGTATGGCCAAAGAAGGTTGGGGCCATTCGAACCCTTTGAAAGTGGTGGAAATGGCTCTGGCTGCGGGAGTTAAAAATTTTTTTCATTTTCACCACGATCCATTTTATTCGGACTCTAAGCTCTATGATATGCTAGATAAAACTATCGCTTATACTAAATTGCTCTACCCCGACTCGACCATGACCATCGCTTTGGCCACTGAAGGTCAGGAAATAGAAATTTAATAAAACCCTTCATCTCAAAGGAACTCTTATTGATAATACTTTATTTTACTTTTATACATTAAGATTTAATTTATAAGTTAATTAAAATTTATTTATTTTAGTTAGTTTTCATTAAACCTAAATTTTTATTTTCCGTCTTATTGCGACGGTTTTTATATTTTAATCTACTAGGCTCGTTTGAAACAATAATTTTGACTAACATTAAAATATAGCCTCTTCATAATTAAATACTACTTTTCATACCTATTGCAGTTTAATATCTTATTTTTTTAATAATTCCCTTTAACCACCAAAACCCAATCCAAGGGCTAGGCCCAAAAGCGCCCGCCTGGTACCGCCTAGCCCTTCTAGATTAGAGAGAAAACCAAATACCTATGTCCAAGGACCTTCTAATCGTTGAATCCCCCGCCAAGGCCAAAACAATTGGCAAATATCTCGGTTCCGACTTCGAAGTCTTAGCTTCCGTAGGCCATATTTACGATCTACCTAAAAAACGCCTCGGCGTGGACCTAAAAAGCGATTTTGAACCTGAATATGAAGCCATAGAGGGCAAGAAAAAAGTTATAAACGACCTTAAAAAGGCGGCCAAGGGCAAAAAAACTATCTATCTCGGTGCCGACCCCGACAGAGAGGGCGAGGCCATCGCTTGGCACATTGCCCAAAGCCTGGGCCTAGACAAATACGACTTTAAAAGAGTGCTATTTAACGAGCTAACCCCCTCGGCCATCAAAGCCTCGCTGGCTTCTCCAGTCAGCCTTTCTAAAGAGCGATTCGAGTCTCAGCAAACGCGCCGCATTTTAGATCGCCTAGTGGGTTACTTAATTTCTCCTATTTTGTGGGATAAACTTAAAAGAGGTCTTTCGGCCGGTAGAGTGCAATCGGTGGCCTTAAGGCTACTAGTGGAGCGGGAAAAAGAGATATTTGCCTTTATACCGGAAGAAAAATGGTCTTTAACGGCCGAATTTGAAAACGAGGGCCTAAAATTTGAGGCCATTCTCTTTAAACGGGCCGGGGAAAAATTTGAGCTTAAAAATCAAACTCAGGCCTTGGCCGCCCTAGAAGCGGTTAAAGATCGCGATTTTAAAGTTATAGATTTAGTTTCTAAAGATCGAAAGAGGACCACTAACCCGCCTTTCACCACCAGCACTTTGCAGCAAAACGCCTATCACCGGCTCCATTTTGACTCATCTAAAACCATGAGATTAGCTCAAGAGCTCTATGAGGGAATAGATCTGCCCGAAGGTGCTGTGGGTTTAATTACTTATATGCGCACCGATTCGGTGCGCGTAAGCGATCAAGCGGCCGACGAAGCTAGCGATTTCGTGCGGGCCACTTTAGGCGAAACTTATTTGCCTAAAACCAGAAACTTTTTTAAAAACAAAAAGGGGGCCCAAGACGCCCACGAGGCCGTAAGGCCGACCTCGGTGGCCCGCTCTCCAGAAAAACTTAAAGACCAGATGCCGCCCCAGCACTGGCAGCTCTACGATCTTATTTGGCGACGCTTTGTCGCTAGCCAGATGGCCCCTTCAATTGCCAAGCTGACTACGGTCGAGCTTGAAGCTAACCAACACGTCTTTAAGGCCTCGGGCTCAGTGGTAGTTTTCAAGGGCTTTTTAGCTGTCTACGACCCTGGCTTAGAAGAAGATAAAAATATACTCCCTCCTCTGGCCCTAGACCAAAACTTAAAGCCCATTAGCCTAAACCCCAAGCAGCATTTCACCCAGCCGCCTCCACGCTTTAACGAGGCGACCTTGGTTAAAGAGCTTGAGGAAAAAGGCATCGGTCGACCCTCGACCTACGCGGCCATCATAAAAGTCTTGCGCGATAAAGAATACGTGGAAAGTCGAAAGGGCCCCTTAAGGCCCACTGAGATGGGCCTAGCGGTTAACTCTCTATTAGTGGATAATTTTCCAGAAATCATGAACGTGACCTTTACCGCTGGTTTAGAGGAAAACCTTGACCAAATAGAAGAGGGCGATGCAGAGCGCCTACAAGTGCTACGTAAGCTCTACGACCCTCTAGCCGCCAGCCTTTCAACAGCCAAAAAAAATATGCTAAACTTGAAGATAGACGGCTTCCCCGTCTCTCTGCCCTGCCCCTCTTGCCATCAGGAAAACTCTCTAGTCATAAAATATGGCCGTAACGGTTTTTATCTTTCCTGCAAAAATTGCGGTTACACCAACGATTACTCTCGAGACGAACAAGGAAGGCCCCAGCCGGCCGCCCCCTTAGAATTGGTCGCCCCCTTAACCTGCGAAAAATGCGGCCGACCTATGGCCCCTAAAAAAGGTCGCTACGGTTTTTTCCTCGCTTGCACGGGCTATCCGGAATGTAAAAACGCTAAGCCACTTAAAACTAACGAAGAGGGTAAAGCCCACTTAGATGACGAGGCCCCGCCCGATTTACCACCCAACATCTCGCACAACTGCCCTAAGTGCGGAAAACCTTTAGTGGTAAAAAAAACCAGAAAAGGCAATTGGTTTATAGCCTGCTCGGGCTACCCAAAATGCACTCACGCCCAATCTATGCCTACTGGCTTTAATTGTCCTAGACCTGGCTGCTCGGGCCAAATAGTAGAAAAATTTTCCTCACGAAGCAATAGAGCCAAAGACCCCTTCTTTTATGGTTGCTCTAACTATCCTCAGTGCCGCCTTATCTTAAAAGGGGTACTGGTTGCCTCTCCCTGCCCGGACTGCGGCTGCTCTTTTAGAGTTAAATCCAACCGAGCCGGATTTGAAGAAGTCTTTTCTTGCCCTAACCCCGAATGCCCGACTAGAAAAGACGAGCCTAAAAAAACTAAAGGCGAAGATACGACTAGAAGGCCTAAAAAATCCGCAACTTCCGTCAAAGATCAGGCAAAAACCACAAAAAAATCTAGCTCGTCAACTACCTCTAAGGGCACCTCGGATAAGACGAAGGCCAAAAAGACCTCTAAGGGCGACTCTGCGACCGCCAGAACTTAAAAAAATTTATTAGCAATAGACCTCGCCAGGCTAGTCCTCCTTTCTAGTCTTAAGCCAGCTTAAGTCTTAAACGATAGATTCTAAATTTTTTAAGTCTTAGCCTATATCGGTTAAATATTTTTTTCTTAGCTCGGGATTATTATCTGACCAGCAAATTAATTGTAATTTCGGGTATATATGCTCCCAAAAAATAATTTGTTTAGTCGCCTTCGTTTCCATCGAGCTTGACAACCCCGCCCGGTGCGTTTAAGATTTAAACTGTCAAGGGCGAAGGCCCGAAGTTTTTTGGCCCCAGCTTTTTTCCGCGCTCCGTCTTAACCCTTTATGGTTTTTTTCTATTTTGTCCTTTAAAATATTTTTTTCGAGCGATAATTATGAGCGATTGTGTGTTTTGTCAAATAGTCAACGGCCGAATTCCTTCCATTAGGGTTTACGAGGACGCCGACTTCATCGTCTTTATGGATATTAACCCAATAACCACTGGACATTGCCTGTTAACCACTAGGGGCCACTACCCCACTACCAGCGACGCTCCCGACGACCTCCTAGCTAGGGCCCTACCGCTAGCTAAAAAGCTAGCTCAGGCCGTTATGATTGGAGTGGGGGCCGAGGGCTTTAATCTAATACAAAATAATGGCCGTATGGCCGGCCAATTAGTTGATCATTGGCATTTGCATATTATTCCCAGAAAAGACAAGGCCGAGCTACCCTTAAAGACCGGCGAGCCGGCTGATTTTACCAAACTTCCCTTTGTTGCCGATAATATTAGATCTAATCTTTAAATTTAGATCTGACTCTTAATTAAAGATTATTTTTTTTGATTAAATATCTTGGCTGCCCTGACGCGCCTAAGTTAGTTCTTTTTTTTTGCCTAAAGCCCTACGGGCTTTTTTTAATCCTTTCCCGCCCCTCTCGCCTCTTAAGCCCAAATAACCTTAAAGAGGAAAATTTTGAAAAATATCGTTGCGGAAAGGAAAAAAATTTATCACCTAGCGGTTTTTACCCGATAAAGTATGGTAGGCTCCTCTCTTTTTTAGGCTACTTTAAAGGTCGCCTATTTTGGGCCAGCTAACGACCGCTTTCTTTGTTTATTTTGGAAGAACCTTTACTCAAGTTTAAATCCGTGGAGAAGTCCGCTTATGCCCCCAGTAGGAATACCATTTGTCATCCTCTGCGTTATCGGCGGTTATATGTGGCACCACGGCAACCTGGCGGTTCTATGGCAACCCAACGAGGTGCTTATCATCTGCGGGGCCGCCATGGGTTCCTTTTTAATCGCCAATCCCATGTCTCTAATCAAAGAAACTTTTAGTAGTCTACCAAAAATAATTTTTGGTAAAGAAATAAAAAAACAAGTTTTTATCGATCTTCTTTTACTTCTATATGAATTTTTATCTATAGCCCGCCGCGAAGGTATGCTGGCCTTAGAAGAACACGCCAATAAGCCCGATACCTCTCCTATTTTCGGTAAATACCCTTCTATTATCAAAAATCATCACCTCAAAGATTTTTTAGCCGATAACCTCAAAGTTTTCGTGAGCGGCAATATTGAGCCGGCTGAATTTGAAAACTTGATGGACATTGATACCGAAACCCACGAGCACCACGGAACCTTGGTCCCCTCAGCCCTAACCACGGTTAGTGACTCTTTGCCTGGCCTAGGCATTGTGGCCGCTGTTTTAGGTATTATCACCACCATGGAGCTAATGAACGAGCCTCCAGAGGTGCTAGGTAAAAGTGTAGGCGCAGCTTTGTGCGGAACATTTCTCGGTCTACTTTTAAGTTATGGCTACATGGCCCCCATGGCCAAGACCTTAGAAAATCAGGCCCACGACTTTGATAATATTCTAAAAGTGGCCAAGACCGTTTTGGTTACCTTTGCCAAGGGCATGCCGCCGGTTATGGCCGTGGAATTCGCCAGGCGGGCTGTGCCTAGTAACTGCCGGCCAGGTTACGAGGAAATGGAAGAGCTAATAAAATCGGTCAAAAAGTAGGCTTAGGGCCGGAAAATTGTCAGGAGCTGAGCCGTCGATGAGCGTTGATAAAAAAAATCCGCCCATTATTAAGAAAATCATTAAAAAAGGACACGGCGGTCACCACGGGGGGAGCTGGAAAGTAGCCTACGCCGACTTCGTCACGGCCATGATGGCCTTCTTTTTAGTTATGTGGTTACTGTCGGTTTCTTCTGAACAAGGTAGAGCCGCCCTAAAAGATTATTACGAAAATTTATCCATATCCGACGCTATCTTTAATGGGGGGATGCCAGCTAAATTTGATCCCTCAAGTAATGCGCCTGGCATTCTCGTAGGCGGCTGCTACGATATTAAAAGAATGGGCCAGGAGCTTGAAGAGCGAGCAAAGGCCCTTGAGGCTAAAGAAAAAGCCCTTAATCCGGCCCCAGGTGACATTGGGGGAGAAAAGGGCGACGATAGAGTAGATGAAGCGGCCACCAGGCCCACAGACCGGACCCAGGATCCGAACCTAACTGACCTTCCCGAAGGCCAAGAAGGCGGAGAGGGTGCTAATCAAAAGGGCGTTGCCCCGGGAGAGGGTATAATAGAGCAACCAACCCCTGGTCCGGGTATGGGCGACGCTGCCTATGGTGAGCAGTCGCGCCGAGCTAAAGCCGCCTTTGCCCAGCAACTAGCCGATTTTGTGGGCGAGCAATTATCCTCCCTAGGCCTAGCTGCTGACGGACAGTTTGGCGTAGAAATCGTCCCTGGAGGCCTTAAAATACAATTAATGGATAAAGAAGGTCGGCCTATGTTCGTCTCTGGCCAGCCTCGCCTAACCCCTTTAGCTCAAACCATTCTCGCCTCCGTGGCCGCCCGCTTAGCCATGATTCCCAATAAGGTGGCCATAGAAGGTCATACCGATTCCATCTCGACTTCTAGTCAAGACCTAACTAACTGGGAGCTGTCCACGGCCAGGGCCTCTTCGGCTAGACGCTTTCTTTCTCGAAACGGTGTTTCAGACGATCGCATGACCATGGTGGCTGGCTACGCCTCCACCCAGCCCCTGCCTGGTCACAACCCAACCGATCCAGTTAACCGCAGGGTAGCTATTTTGATTTGGGACGAACCAGTTAAAAACCCTGCCCTTCCACCCGCAGCTAAGCCCCCCGATATGAGCCCAAGCCTTAATAGTTCAGGCCCCCCCGCCAGCCAAAGGCCGCCAAGGCCAGTTATCCCCCGCTCCAAACAAAAACCACCTCAGGAGCGTCTCGAGCAACAGCTCTTAGACGATACTTTAAAAAAGGCGGCTAAACCCGACACCTCCACGGTCGGGCCGCCGGTCGGCCCTCCTACTGAGCCTCAATAAATTTTTTTCTTAAGGGCCCTTGGGCCCTTTTTCTTTTTTTAGGCTTGATCTCAAATTTATGCTCTCGACTTAAAATTTAACATAAAAAATTCTATTTCTTCTAATTTTACTCTAGCTTATAAAAAAATAAAGAGCTGGCCCGTTTTTGCTTAAATAGCCCTGAACATTTTTTTGTTTTTTAAATTTAAATTTTTACCCTTTCCAGTCAGTATTTAGCTCTGTTTTTAAAACTCGATTTATGTTATACTTAATTTACTTCTATAGAAGTTAAGATTGTTGAGGAAAACTTAGCCCCTAACCCTTAAGCCTAGACCTTAACCTTGGTCTTCCACCTAGATAGCTAAAATTAACGGCCTAAGCTTGATCGTAGCGCAAAAACCCCTCTCGAAAAAAAATCTCTGAATATGGAGTCGGGAGCATTTTTTTTCTGCCGACTCCAAAAATAAATTATTATTGATTTATATTCGCAATAAGGAGA
>JAITQT010000397.1 GCA_031288745.1 Deltaproteobacteria bacterium | reverse complement strand
AAAGCTAGCCTTAAATCCTTTGATCGATAAAGTAACTGTTGTAGGACTTGATTCGTCTAACGATCCCAGCAAAGTGGTTAAGATGGTCTATGACGCGGCCGCCAATCCCAACGTTTTGGCCGTGGTCGGTCCCATGACCAGCTTAGAGGCCTTGGCCGCCGCTGATACTTGCGAGAGCGTTTCTCTCCCCATGATCGCCATTTCCCAGAGGCTAGGTTTGACTGCTGGGAGGCCGCACGTCTTTAGGATCTTTTTGACCCCCAAGCACCAGGCTGAAAGCGTGGCCCGTTATGCGGTCAGAGTTAAGGGTCTTAAGCGTTTTGGTATCCTCTACCCAGACGATCCTTACGGACAAGCCATGTATGGCTTTTTCCGCGACGAACTGGCTCGTTTGGGAGTTGGCTTAACGGCCGTCGATAGTTACGGTCAAAGTCCGACAAGCTACGTAGATGCGGTTAACCGCATCACCGGCGGTCATTCCGTTAGAAAGGCCTCAACCTCTTTTCAGGCCCCGGTTGAATTTGACGCCCTTTATCTACCAGACTCTGCCCCGGTCGTAACCCAGCTCCTACCTCGCATTGCTTTTAACGACGTAACTAGAGTGATTTATTTGGGGAGCCCATTGTGGTTAACTCCAGATCTGCCTCGCTCTAGCGGCCGCTATCTAAAAAACTCCATTATCCCAGAGGCTTTTAGTAGCCTTAGTAAGCGGCGCGAAGCCTTGAGCTTTCAAGACGTCTTTAAAACTCAGACAGGGCGGGAGCCCGATCAATTCGCCGCCTATGGTTTCGATGCGGGAGTGGCCTTAGCCAAGGTTATCTCGGCCGGGGCTGGCACTAGAAACGAAGTGACCCGCTCTCTAGCCACTATGGGGCCCTATCAGGGTGTCACGGGACCATTTTCTTTTGATAGCGACGGAGACTACTTAGTTGAGCCGGTGATGCTAACCGTGGATGAAAGAGGTTATAGTCTCTTAGACGAACCTAGCCAAAGTAGGTGATTAAAAGGTTCTTTAAGTTTTAGTTTTTATATAAGTTTAATAATAGTAGATTTTTGTCTTTTTTTAATAAAGTGTGAGGATTTTCTTTCACTTAAAGCCTATTGTGGCTAAGAGCCACCTGAGGGAGTTTTTATGTACATTTCCGACGTGCGCGCCAGAGAAATTCTCGATTCCAGAGGCAACCCCACCGTGGAGGTAGAGGTGGCCCTCAAAGACAACTCTACCGGGGTAGCAGCCGTACCCTCCGGGGCCTCGACAGGTAGTTACGAAGCCTTAGAGTTGCGCGATAAGGATCCTAAACGCTACGGCGGCAAAGGTGTGCTTAAGGCTGTTAAAAATGTCAACGAAATCATTGGTCCGGCCATCATTGGTCACGAGGCTATCAATCAAGCCGAAATTGACGGTATCATGCTTTCCTTAGACGGCACACCGGGAAAAACTAAACTTGGAGCCAACGCCATCTTGGGTGTTTCCATGGCTGTGGCCGGGGCGGCGGCCCAGACTACAGGTTTACCACTCTTTCAATATTTAGGCGGGGTCGGGGCCAGGCAGCTGCCTAGGCCCATGATGAACGTTATTAACGGCGGCTCCCATGCTAACAACAATTTGGATTTTCAAGAATTTATGATCATGCCCCTCTATGGGGATTGCTTTGCCGAGGCCTTAAGGTGTGCCGCCGAGGTCTTTCACACCCTAAAGAAGATCCTGGCCGACTCTAAGCAAAGTACGGCCGTGGGCGACGAGGGTGGCTTTGCCCCTAATTTTAAGGATAACGAGAGCGCCTTAGAGGCCATAGTGAAGGCCATTAAAACAGCCGGCTATAAACCGGGCGAGGACGTGGTTATTTGCTTAGATCCAGCGGCTAGCGAATTTTACGATTCTAAAAAGAAAAAGTACGTCTTTGCCAAATCAGGTGGGCCCGATCGCTCTTCCGACGATATGGTTAAGCATTACGCCGAGTTAGTAAAAAAATTTCCCATTAAGTCTATAGAAGACGGTTTGGCCGAAGACGATTGGGACGGTTGGGCCAAGCTTACGGCTAAAATTGGGCATAGTGTTCAGTTGGTGGGAGACGATATATTTGTAACCAATACCGAGCGCCTGGCTAAGGGTATAGAAAACAAAGTAGCCAACTCCATTCTCATTAAAGTTAACCAAATTGGCACTGTCACCGAGACCTTGGAAGCCATAGAGATGGCCCACCGGGCCGGTTATACCACCGTTATCTCTCACCGCTCGGGGGAGACGGAAGACACTTTTATTGCCGATTTGGCCGTGGCCGTAAATTCAGGGCAGATTAAGACTGGGAGCCTTTCTAGGAGCGAGCGCATTTGTAAATATAATCGTTTGCTAGGGATAGAAGAGGAACTTTTCTCTGCGGCTGTAATTAAAAAGCCTTTTTAAAGACTTTTTTTGAGTGAAGCGCAAAAACGTCTTAAAAGCAAAATAGTCTAATAAATTAACTATACTAAAGAACGAAATGATTTTCCATTTTATGCCTTTATTTTTGGACCTCTTCGGTGGTAAATGTTGAACCGCCTATTGGTACCAAATTATCAAACAACTAAACCTTTTCGCTAACAAACTTATCTAAGCCCCTTTTTTTATTTTTAATATCAAAAATCATAGTTTAGAACCTATTTTAGTGTAAAGTTCTATAAAATTATTATAATATTACGAAGTGCGGAACATGTACTCATGGAAACTGCACAAGAAGTACATTGGAGTTAGACCGTCTCAAAAGTCGATAGCAAACTTGAGGGAGAAAGTTCAGGCCCATACGGCCGCAAACAG